>NZ_JBFUIX010000039.1:0-56613 GCF_056401635.1 Paenibacillus sp. P4_E11
GCCTGGCGCCTCGCCCGCGCGTCCCGCGGTCGCGCTCGCACCGCCTCCGCGGCTTGCGCCTGCTGCGCCGCCCGCAGCGTCGCTCCGCCCGGCTGCGCCTCCGCGGCCGCTCTTGCGGCGCCCACCGGCTCCGCCGCCGCCACGGCTGCTGCCGCCAGCGCCGCCACCCGCACGACCGCGTCCAACGCCGCGGTCCGGCCATTCCACCCCGCCGCGACGCTCACCTTGTTCGCCGCCACTGCGCTTACCCCGACCGCGGCCACCACCCCCGCCGCTGACGAAGTTCATCTTGTTCTGACGCGGCTTAATGTCCACCAGCTCGAAATCGATCGTATGCTCCGCCATATTGACGCGGGCGATCCGAATCTTCACGCCATCGCCGATGCGATAAACCTTGGACGTACGCTCCCCAATAAGAGCATGCTGCATTTCATGGTGATGGTAATAATCATCGTGCATGTCGCTCAAGCGGATAAGCCCTTCAACGGTATTATCCAACTCCACGAACATCCCGAAGCTCGTCACGCTGCTAATGATGCCCTCGAATTCTTCGCCCACTTTGTCCAGCATGAATTCAGCTTTCTTCAAGGCATCGGTATCCCGCTCCGCATCTACAGCGACACGTTCACGTTCCGAGGACTGCCGAGCATATTCATCCATCCGGCTTGCCAAATACTCATGTCGCTTGTCACTTAGTGCCCCTTGCTCCAGCACCTCACGCATGACGCGATGGATGATCAAATCCGGGTAGCGGCGAATCGGCGAAGTGAAGTGGGAGTAGAATTCTGCGGCCAGCCCGAAATGTCCCAAGCTGTTGGCGTCATACTTCGCTTGCTTCATCGAACGCAGCATCACCGTACTAATAACAGTCTGCTCCTTGGTGCCACGAATGTCCTCCAGCAAAGTCTGCAACGCTCGCGGTGTCACCGATTTGCCTTTGCCGCCACGCACCGCATAGCCGAAGTTCGTAATAAACTCCATGAAATGCATCAGTTTTTCCGCATCAGGTTCTTCGTGAATCCGGTACAGGAAAGGCACCTTCAACCAATGAAAATGCTCCGCAACCGTCTCATTCGCTGCCAGCATGAATTCCTCAATGATCTGTTCGGCAACGGACCGCTCGCGCTTAATAATATCAATCGGCTTGCCTTGTTCATCCACGATCACTTTGGACTCCTGGAAGTCAAAGTCGATTGCACCACGCTTCATCCGTCTGTTCCTCAGCTTCATGCCGAGCTCTTCCATCAGCTTGAAATCATCGACCAATCCAGCATAACGTTCGAGTAGGTCCGGGTCTTGATCGACCAGGATTTTGCGAACATTCGTATACGTCATCCGTTCCTTCGTCTTGATTACACTGGTGAACACCTCATGCCGTACCACATTCGCATCCGCATCCAGCTCCATCTCGCACGACATCGTAAGTCGATCCACCTGTGGATTCAAGCTACAGATCCCGTTAGACAGCCTATGCGGCAGCATCGGAATGACGCGGTCAACCAAATAAACGCTGCAACCGCGATTGTAAGCTTCCTTATCCAGTTCCGAGCTCTCGCGCACATAATAGCTGACATCGGCAATATGGACGCCTAACAGATAGTTGCCGTTCGGCAGACGCTCCACGTTAACCGCATCATCCAAATCCTTGGCATCTTCGCCATCGATGGTAACGATCGTCTTCCCGCGCAGGTCGCGCCGTCCCACAAGTTCTTCTTCCCGGATCGTGTCAGGCGCTGCATCTGCTTCTGCCAGCACTTCATCGGCGAACGCCTCAGGCAGCTGATACTTGCGAATAATGGATAATATATCGACGCCTGGATCATCCTTATGCCCTAGCACCTCGACCACTTTACCCTCAGCAGCAGCACGCCCCTCTGGGTATGTTACGATATGTACGACAACCTTCTGCCCATCCACAGCCCCGTTAAAAGCGTGAGAAGGCACGAATATGTCTTTCACGATCCGCTTATCATCCGGAATTACGAACGCATACGATTCCAGGCTTTGCAGCGTCCCCACAATTTGCGTATTCGCCCGAGTGACGACCCGTGCCACTTCTCCCTCAAGTCTGCCACCCGCAGCACTCTTGGACGTAAGACGCACGAGAATAATATCTCCGTTCATCGCCCCGTTCATATCATTGGCATGAATATACACATCCGGGTGACCGACTTCTTCTGGCAGCAAGAACCCGAAGCCCTTGGCATGCGCCTGCAGCTTACCCCGTAGTAAATTCATCCGTTCTGGAACGCCGTAACGCTCAGTCCGCGTGCGGATGATCGCCCCTTCATGTTCTAACTGATTGAGCATTTTCAAAAATAACTTATAATCATCGGCGTCCTCTACTTCAAAATGCTTGGCCAGCTCCTGATAAGTCATCGGTTTATAAGCTTTTTCCCGTACAAATTGCAATAATTGCTCGGTTGTTATCATACAATCCCCTTCCACTTCCATAGACTTTCCGTTATTACATTTAGTATTAACCTTTTATTCAGCAAAAATAACCCCAAAGTGACGTGGGGCTACCATACCATGCGACCTGCAACAAAAAACAGCAGGAACAAGCCCTGCTGCATATTTTCTAATATTCACGATTAACTTTTCACCACATAGGCCACGATTAAGGATAAGATGAAGAAAGAAGCAGCAAATCCAATAGTCACACGGGACAGAAGCAGTTCCAATCCACGAGCTTTTGTTTTACCGAAGAGGTGTTCCGCACCGCCGGAGATCGCACCGGACAGCCCTGCACTTTTACCCTTTTGTAAGAGAACGACGGCGATTAAGCCCAGAGAAGCAATCGCAAGCAATATTTTGAAAAATATTAACACAATCCAACCTCCTAAAAACTTGTCGAAGAAAAGTTGCTTCGAAAGCAACAGCGCAGTACGTTACGCAACACATTTCTAAAGCAAAATTTATTATAGCACAGAAAAGGCCGCAATTCAACCAAGCCTACCTGTCAAATTCCATCATTGTGCTCCTCACCGGAACCCGTCTTACTAGCTGGTAAACCTGCTTGCCGACGGGAGTCGTCCTTGCCTGCGAGGATTCGATTTGCGACCCAGGAAGTACCCGATTGCCACCCTTGCGCACAGCAGGGCAATTATCGAGAATAGGATCCCCCAGCCGACAGCCGGAACAACTGTAGACACGGCCAACCCTGTAGCATCGCCAGCCTTACTTGGATTATTAAGTGCCATTACGGTTAACCCGATCGGCCCTACCACAGACTCCTCCAGGGAAACGAAGGCAATGAGCAAGTAATAGGCATGCTGCAGCCACTTAACCGGCAACAACATCACAACCGCGTTGACCACCATGAATCCTGCAATCCACGCCATCCCGTAGCCGTTACGAACGAACAGCGCGAGACTGAGCGCCGCAATGATCGTACATACCATCAACCCCTGAGCGAGCCGCCCCCTGCTATAAGCGTAGAATAGATACACCGAGAACAGAGAAGCCGATACATACCCGGCCATCGCTACCGGTATCATCCGCCATCCGGAGGTAATGTAGGAGTACGTCACTCCGCTATGATCCGCGAACAAATAAATATATAGCACCTTGCCCGAGACAATCAGCGTCACAACGGCATGCCCGAACTCATGGACCATCGTATCCAAGTTGCGAAAAAAAGAAGAGAACGGGATCCAATGATTCAGTATGGCGGACCCGATCAACAACACTATCGTTACCATCCATCTGCTCATTGCGATCCCCTTCTCTCTTAACCTAAGGAAATTTTACAGGTTCTTCAAGTTGTAGAAAGCTTTCTTGCCGCCATATTGAGCCGTGCTGGACAGCTCGTCTTCAATGCGGAGCAATTGGTTGTACTTGGCAACACGGTCCGTACGGGACGGAGCACCTGTCTTGATCTGGCCTGCATTCGTAGCGACCGCGATGTCCGCGATGGTGCTATCTTCGCTCTCACCGGAACGGTGGGAGATGACGGCTGTGTAGCCAGCGCGCTTAGCCATTTCGATAGCATCGAAAGTCTCGGTCAATGTACCAATTTGGTTCACCTTGACGAGAATGGAGTTACCGATACCTTGAGCAATACCTTGGCCCAAACGCTCAGTGTTCGTTACGAACAGGTCGTCGCCCACGAGTTGAACTTTGTTACCCAATTTCTCGGTCAACAGCTTCCAACCTTCCCAATCGTCTTCTGCGCAACCGTCTTCGATGGAGATGATCGGGTAACGGTTCGCCCAATCGGCCAGGAAGTCTACGAACTCAGCCGATGTGAGGGACTTGCCTTCGCCTTCCAGATGGTACTTGCCGTCCTTGTAGAACTCTGTGGAAGCTACGTCCATACCCAGGAATACGTCTACGCCCGGCTTGTAACCCGCACGCTCGATAGCAGAGATAATCGTCGTGATCGCCTCTTCGTTGGAGCTCAGGTTTGGCGCGAATCCGCCTTCGTCACCTACTGCTGTGTTCAAGCCTTTTTCCTTCAGAACGGACTTCAGGTTGTGGAAAATTTCTGCGCCGATGCGAAGCGCTTCTTGGAAGTTCTCCGCTCCAACTGGAAGCACCATGAATTCTTGCACGTCCACGTTGTTGTCGGCATGTGCGCCGCCGTTGATGATGTTCATCATCGGAACAGGAAGCTGCTTCGCATTGAAGCCGCCTAGGTATGTGTAGAGCGGAAGATCAAGCGCGTCAGCCGCTGCACGAGCTACTGCCATGGATACCGCCAGGATTGCGTTCGCGCCAAGCTTCGCTTTGTTCGGCGTTCCGTCGATTTGAATCATTTTGCTGTCGATGCCGACTTGATCCAGTGCGTCCAGTCCAATCACTTCAGGAGCAATGATCTCGTTCACGTTCTCGACTGCTTTCAATACGCCCTTGCCCAGGTAACGGGATTTGTCGCCGTCACGAAGCTCTACGGCTTCATAAGCGCCTGTCGAGGCACCGGATGGCACGATGGCACGGCCTTTGCCGCCGGATTCCAGATACACTTCTACTTCAACTGTCGGATTACCGCGGGAGTCCAGTACTTCGCGTGCATAAACGTCAGAAATAATTGTCATGATTGTTGTAACACTCCTTATTCATATGATGGTTTAGTCTTACGATATGATGGATGTTCCGGTCATTTCTGCCGGCTGCTTCAGTCCAAGCAATTGCAGCATCGTTGGAGCGATGTCAGCCAGAATGCCGTCTTCCCTAAGTGTAACAGAAGAAGCGGTCACAATGAAAGGAACCGGGTTCGTCGTATGTGCTGTGAACGGACGATCCTTATCGTCCAGAACCAGATCCGCATTGCCGTGATCCGCCGTGATAAGCGCTACCCCGCCTTGAGCGAGAACGGCTTCCACCACACGACCCAGGCAAGCATCGGTCGCTTCAACTGCCTTGATCGTCGGTGCCAGCATGCCGGAATGACCGACCATGTCGGGATTGGCGAAGTTCAAGATGATCACATCCTGAGTGCCCGCTTCAATCTCCTTCACCGCTGCTTCCGCTACTTCGTAGGCGCTCATCTCCGGCTGCAGATCGTATGTGGCTACCTTCGGTGAAGGGATCAATATACGTGTCTCACCAGGGAGCTCCGCATCGCGTCCGCCGCTGAAGAAGAACGTGACGTGCGGGTATTTCTCCGTCTCGGCAATCCGTAGCTGCTTCAGCCCGTTCTGCACGAGCACTTCACCGAGCGTATTGTCCAGATTCTTCGGTTTATACGCAACGAATCCGCCTACGGTTTCACTGAACAGGGTCAGACAGACATAGTACAATCCCGTAGGGTGCTGCTCGCCCCGGTCGAAACCGCGGAAATCTTCATTGGTGAATACTTGCGACAACTGAATCGCCCGGTCTGGACGGAAGTTGAAGAAGATCACGGCATCGCCAGTCTGTACGAGCCCTGCCGGTTTGCCATCGGCTCCAACTATAACTGTAGGCATGACGAATTCATCGAACACCGATTTCTCGTAAGATTCGCGAACCGCTTGAATCGGATCCTGGTAGGCAGGCGCGTCGCCATACACCATAGCGCGGTACGACTTCTCCGTACGCTCCCAGCGCTTATCACGGTCCATCGCATAATACCGCCCTTGTATGGTGGCGAATTGTCCGACACCGTTCTCGGCGATATGCTGCTGAACCCGCTCGATGTAACCAATGGCACTGTCCGGCGCTACGTCGCGGCCATCCAGGAAGGCATGAATGTATACTTCCGTTAGTCCTTGGCTCTTCGCCAGGTCCAGCAACGCCAACAGGTGGTCGATGTGGCTATGTACGCCTCCATCGGATAGCAAGCCATACAAATGCAGCTTCTTGCCATTGTTCTTGGCGTACTGAACGGCACCGAGCAGGGTCTCGTTGTTGAAAAAGTCTCGGTCGCGAATCGACTTGGTGATGCGGGTCAAATCCTGATATACGATTCGTCCCGCGCCGATATTCAGATGGCCGACTTCAGAGTTGCCCATCTGACCTTCCGGCAAGCCGACGGCCTCGCCGCATGCCGTTAAGGTTGTGTGCGGGTAAGTCGCCATATACCGGTTATAATTCGGCTTATTCGCTTGGGCCACGGCATTGCCGTGGACTTCCCCGCGAAGACCGAAGCCGTCCAGGATGATCAACGCGACCGGTTTCGGTCTCCCGCTGTTGCTGCTGCTGTTGCTGCTGCTGTTCCCGCTTCCGTTGCCCGTGTTAGTCCCGGCCATCTTAGCGAGCCCCCTCGACCAACTGGATGTACGATGCCGGCTCCAGGCTCGCACCGCCAACCAACGCGCCGTCGATATCCGACTGCGCCATGAACTCGCGCACGTTGTTCGGCTTGACGCTGCCGCCGTACTGGATGCGTACGGCTGCGGCCGCTTCCGCGCCATGCTGCGCGGCAATACGTTCACGGATGTAGCCGATCACTTCGTTCGCGTCATCCGCGGTTGAAGTCTTGCCCGTCCCGATCGCCCAGATGGGCTCGTACGCGACGACGACCTGCGCGGCTTGTGCCGCGGTCAGCCCTTGCAGGGCCGCTTCCGTCTGCACGCGGCACACATCCTTGGTTTTGCCTGCCTCGCGTTCCTCCAGGCTCTCCCCGACGCACACGATTGGCGTCAGGCCGTGCTTGAACGCGGCCAGTACTTTGCGGTTCACGGTTTCGTCCGTGTCCGCGAAGTAAGCTCTGCGCTCGGAGTGGCCGATGATCACATAGTCCACACCAAGGTCCTTCAGCATGCCTCCGCTGATCTCGCCCGTAAACGCACCGTTGTCTTCCCAGTGCATATTCTGTGCACCGACCTTCAACGTAGTGCCTTGTACAGCTTGTACAAGCGCTGGCAAGCTCACGTAGGGCGCGCAGATAACGCTCTCTACGCCGTCTACTTCAGCCGCGCCTTTAGCCGCTTCTACGAACGCTACCGCTTCGGATACCGTCTTGAACATTTTCCAGTTCCCTGCAATAATCGGTTTTCTCATGGGAATGTAATCCCCTTTCCGCACATTAAGTATCGTTATATGGATCGATTATTTATCGTTAAGCGCGACTACGCCTGGTAATACCTTGCCTTCCATGAACTCTAACGAGGCTCCGCCGCCCGTTGAGATATGGTCCATCTTGTCGGCCAGGTGGAATTTCTCTACGGCCGCTGCCGAATCCCCACCGCCAATTACTGTGTAGGCTGCGGTCTTCGCACAAGCTTCTGCCATGGCACGCGTTCCGTTGGCAAATGGCTCTAGCTCGAATACGCCAAGCGGGCCGTTCCAGACGATCAGCTTGGAATTCGCGATCACATCCGAATAAATCTCACGTGTCTTCGGTCCGATATCGAACCCTTCCCAGTCGGCCGGAATTTCGTTGATCGGCACGATGCGTGTATTCGACTTGGCACTGAAATCATCGCCTACAACAATGTCGACCGGAATCAGGAAGTTAACCCCCTTCTCCTTCGCTTTGCGCAGGAATTCAAGAGCTAGGTCGAGCTTCTCGTTATCCACAAGCGACTTGCCAATCTCATAACCTTGCGCCTTCAGGAACGTATAGGACAGCCCGCCGCCGATTAGGATGTTGTCCGCTATGTTCAACAAGTTCTCGATGACGCCGATCTTGTCCTTAACCTTCGAGCCCCCGACAATAGCCGTGAACGGACGATCTGGATCGCGAAGTGCTTTACCCAGCACATCCAGTTCCTTCTCCATCAACAACCCGGATACTGCAGGCAGCTTATGTGCGATTCCTTCTGTCGAAGCATGCGCCCGGTGCGCTGCTCCGAAAGCATCGTTCACATACAAATCCGCTAACTCTGCGAATGCAGCAGCCAGTTCAGGATCGTTCTTCTCTTCACCTGCGTAGAACCGTACATTCTCCAGCAGCAGTACGCCGCCAGCAGGCAACGCCGCCACTTGCGCTTGCACGGCTTCTCCGATCGCTTCGGTCGCACTGATAACCGACTTCCCAAGCAATTCCGACAAGCGAGCAGCTACTGGTATAAGGCGAAGCTCTTCGACAACTTGTCCTTTGGGACGGCCCAAGTGGCTCGCCAGAATGACCTTGGCACCTTTTTCAATCAAGTATTGAATCGTCGGCAATGTTTCCCGGATGCGGGTATCGTCGGTGATCGCGCCATTCTCGAGTGGTACGTTGAAGTCCACGCGGACGAACACCCTTTTACCAGCAACATCTACGTCACGGACACTTTTCTTGTTCATAGGGACCCTCCTGGGTGAAAGTTTGTTCGTTTCTTCGAAACGCTGTAACAGGCAAAGAGGAGAATCGCTTCTCCCCTCATACCCTCTCTATTGTAGAGCTTACAGACCTTTGCTCGCAATGAATGCAGCCAAGTCAACAACGCGGTTCGAGTAACCCCACTCGTTGTCATACCAGGACACTACCTTCACCAGGTTGTCACCCACGACCATCGTGCACAACGAATCGATTGTAGAGGAAGCTGGGTCACCATTGAAGTCGCTGGATACGAGCGGCTCATCGGTGAAGTTCATGATGCCTTTCAGCGGGCCGTTAGCTGCTTCTTGCAGTGCAGCGTTGATGTCTTCTACCGACACGTTAACTTTCAGCTCAGCAACCAGATCCGTAACGGATACGTTCGGAGTAGGCACACGGAATGACATACCGTTCAGCTTGCCCTTCAGCTCAGGCAGTACCAAGGATACCGCTTTGGCTGCGCCAGTCGAGGAAGGAATGATGTTCTCTGCTGCTGCACGAGCGCGGCGAGCGTCTTTGTGAGGCAGGTCAAGCACGCTTTGGTCGTTCGTGTAAGAGTGAACCGTTGTCATCATACCTTTGACGATACCGAACTTGTCGTTCAATACTTTGGCGAAAGGAGCCAGACAGTTCGTCGTACATGAAGCGTTAGAGATTACAGTGTGAGCGGCTGGATCGTACTTGTCTTCGTTCACGCCCATAACAATCGTGATGTCTTCGTTCGTTGCTGGTGCGGAGATGATGACTTTCTTCGCGCCGCCTTTCAAGTGAGCTTCTGCTTTTTCCTTCGCTGTGAAAATCCCTGTGGATTCTACAACAATCTCAACGCCGTATTGGCCCCATGGCAAGTTGCCAGGATCGCGCTCTGCGAATACTTTCACTTCTTTACCATTCACGATCAGGGAGCCTTCACCGGCTTCTACTGTCGCGTCCAGACGGCCATGAGTTGTATCGTATTTCAACAAATGAGCCAGCATGTTCACATCAGTCAAATCGTTGATAGCGACAATCTCTACTTCTGAATTGTTCAGCGCTGCGCGGAACACATTGCGGCCGATGCGGCCAAATCCGTTAATACCTACTTTTACCATGGTTAGTTCCTCCTAGTATTGTGTGTTGTAATCTATTTTCAAAACGCCGGTTAAGGCGTCATGACAACGAAGCTATGGTATAATCTTAAGTACTTCCTGTGCAGCGGCCTCGTCTGTAACGAGAACGTCGTTATGCCCGAATCTCATCACCGCGGCGATCGCCTCACCCTTACTGCGTCCACCTGCTACCGCAATTACGACTTCTGTATTCTGAATATCTTCGAGCCGCAAGCCAACGGTTGGCATCTTATGAACGACCTTACCTTGCCTGTCAAAATAGTAACCGAACGCTTCTGCAAGCGCGCCTTCTAGTTGCAAGCTCGCGATCGTCTGCGGATCAACCTTGCGCCGTTTGGCCATCACCATAGCATCTCCGATTCCGTGAACGACGATGCGACAATGGCGTATGACTTCAACCAGCTCTTGAATGGTCGCATCCTGCATCAGAGATTGATAGGCTTCTTCGCCAAGATGGTCGGGGACGTGCAGCAGCCGGTATTGGCCGCCAGTCTTCTTGGCCATCGTCGAGGCAATCGTATTAGCCTGAAGCTCGACGCTCTCTCCGAGCCCACCACGTGCCGGAACGAATAAGCCGCCCTTGAGCGTAGATGCGCCAGTAAGGAACCCCGCGATCTCTGCTAATGTCGAACCACCCGTTACGGCGATGACATCGTCCTTGGTCGCATACTTGCGAAGTGCTGCTGCACCTGCACGACCGAGCTCCTTCTTAGTGAACACCGAGTGATCCCAATCGCCGGGAACGACTACAACATGATTCAGGCCAAAGCGCTGTTTCAATTGTTCCTCGAGGTCAGACAGCCCGAACAAGTCCTTGATCAGCGGTTCCATATCGTCGAGCAATCTTCGTCCGCTCTCGCTCAGCTTCATGCCTGAGGCCTCAGACTCCAGCAGACCTTGCTCCCTGAGAAAATCGACCTCAGCACGCAGCACCCGCTCCGTCAAATCGAGATTGGCCGCTAACGTGCGACGTCCGATTGAACCGGAAATGTGAATATGGTGCAGAATGGAGTACCGCTTCTTCAACACATCGGTCAAGTCCGGCAAAAGTTGTTTCTGTATGTCGAGGATTTGCCTCATGGCAATCGTCACTCCTGCTTCAGACTTGCTATCGCGAGACATGCATTGGGACTCATTACGTCCCGCATAAACATTTTGTGTCCCGCTTATATTTTCATTATAGTCATATTTACAGACAATTGCAACTCGTTTACGGACCCATTCGGGCCCATTTACAAACTCTTGATTTTTGTTCCGATATACACTATAATAATTTTTGCTGCACAAAAAGTTTATATGATGCGCTCGTGGTCCAAAGGATATGACGTAGGCCTCCGGAGCCTGAGATCGAGGTTCAATTCCTCGCGAGCGCGCCACTTACCTTTTCCATCGATTACATACCCAGACGTCCCGAGAAGATCGGAGACGTTTTTATTTTGAATAACGTTTGACCTTCCTTGACCTTTGACGTTTTTTTCGATATGATGGGTTTAATTCCAATTCAATTTGGAGCATACTTGTTCCATAAAGGAGGCATTGCCATGAGTTTTATTCCAATGGTTGTCGAACCGGATGCACGAGGAGAACGCGCTTACGACATCTACTCCCGTCTGCTGAAGGACCGCATTATTTTTCTAGGTACGCCTGTCAATGATGCCGTGGCGAATGCGATTATTGCGCAATTGCTGTTCTTAGCGGCCCAAGATCCGGATAAAGATATTTCCTTGTACATCAACAGTCCTGGCGGTTCCATAACGGCGGGCATGGCTATCTTCGATACGATGCAATTCATCAAACCCGATGTGTCGACTATCTGCGTAGGTATGGCAGCTTCGATGGGCGCATTCCTGCTCGCAGCCGGCGCCAAAGGCAAACGACACGCTCTGCCTAACAGCGAAGTTATGATCCATCAGCCGCTCGGCGGCGCCGAAGGTCAAGCTAGCGATATCGAGATTCGCGCCAAGCGGATCATCAAGCTGCGCGACAAGCTGAACGGTATTCTTGCGGAACGCACAGGCCAGCCGCTATCTCGGATCGACAAGGACACCGACCGCGACTACTTCATGAGTGCGCAAGAAGCGGTAGAATACGGCTTGATTGATAAGGTCGTTACATCGATTTAATATGTACCCCTGAAGTCAGAAGCTGTTCTCTTTCTAGAGACAGCTTCTTTTTTTGTATGGACAGCAAAAACGCCGTCTGCCCCAAAGGAGACAAACGGCGTATACAACTTCTACTTCACATCATCCAGTGGATAAAAGATCAGGTCCATCGGGAATGCCGACCCTGCCGGTGGAATGAACTCAATATCGAGCGACGGCTCAGTCCCGTCCGTTCGATACAGCACCTGCACGCGATCGAAGGCGGTAACGACCCCAGATGGCGGCGCCAGAACAAACTCACTGTTGAATTTGAACGGGCCTTTGAACGCCCCGCCCCGGGCAAGCAGCAGGACGACCATCTTGCGCGGCTTATCCGCATGGATTTTATACAGAACCCCATAGTTGCCATCCTCGAATACGTTCTCCTTCCGGAACACATCATACCCCGGCTGGAACGGATCACTCTTGTTATCGCCGAATACGAGGCGCGATGGCTTCGTGAACGTACTGGCATCAATATCCCAACGCTTCTCAGACATCGGGAACGTTCCGCGTACATGGCCGTCGAACGGCAGCGGCGCATACAAACTCGGATACAAAGAGGTCGGCGTCTCGATTACCGCATCCATGGCCATGAAGGAGAACTGGATCGGACCGTCCGTCTCGACGTCATAGAATACGTTCACCCCTTGCCCCGGTTGAACATCCGGCATCTGGATATATGCGAGCGTCTGCCCCGCAGGAATCGTCAGCTTCTCGTCAATCTTGTCGTTCAGCATGAACTGTACGGCTGCTTCATGCCCGATCAGATGCGCGTAGATCGAAGGATACACTTCGCCCTTGTTCGTGGTGCGAATGGTAACCGGCTTCGAGCTCGTGTTAGTCGCCATGATCACGAATTGTACCTTCTCGTCCATCCCGTTCATATGGTCTGCATACAATCGACCTTTCCCATTCACTACGTCCTGGTACAAGATCCCCTTGGCCTTGAACGTCTCCGGGCTGTCACTCATGAGCAGCGGCCGACTGCGATCTTCGGTCACTTTCTTCGGAAGCTCGGGAATTTCCAGGAAATGCGCGTACAGCGTCGGCCAATCCGTCTTGATAAACGAGTTCAAGGGAGCTGTATACAGCTGACGATCCAGCTCGGTGACGAACATCGTCTTGTTCTCGATCTCTATATATCGAGAATACACGTCACTAACTAAACCTTTACCATCCGTAACCTTTAATGTGATCAAATGTTTACCCGGCTTATAAAATGCCTCATTATTCCCTGTCCACGTATAGGAGAGACCCTCTGCATCCGGATCGTAGCTCAGATCGATATATTTCACGGGCTCCCCGATCCGATATACCGGCTTCGCGAACGTGAATTGGGCAACAGGCCTGGAATTGCTAGTCGCATCGTTCGTAAGGGCAGGCGGGCGCTTCACGTACATGATTTCGATCTGCTTGGCAGCAGCATTATAGGTATACTTAGCTCCCATGAAATCGTACAGCCATGTGACGCTAACCATCAGCCGCTCATTCACGAGCTTCGCCGCTGAGTCATAAGGGACCGAAACGCCGTTTACCGTCACCGTTTTGTTAGCGGAATCGATCTCTGCCTTCGCTTTGGCCATCCCCATCTCGACCCGATTCGTCTTGCCGTTGTACTTCACATCGAGCCCCATATGCTGTGCCAGGAACATGACGGGCACGAACCACTTGTTGCCTTCCTTCAATGCCGCAGGTGTATCCAGATCGAACTTGTGCCCGTCCACGGTTGCCGTGGGCAAGTCCTCACTTAAGGTAATCGCGATCGTGGTCGCACCAATTCCGGCCGTCGCGCGTGTTGACACGACGTTCAATGTCAACAGCACCGCCACAAGCGCCCACGGTACGACAAGCATCCATTTGCGTAATTTCAATGTTCTCTCCACTCTTTCCATTTTTCTATGTATATGTTCACTTAAATTAAACGCATAGATACCCAAAAGGTTGCACGGTTCGACACGAATACCAAACACCGCTGGAGATCGGTCTCCAGCGGTGTTGGTCAACTATAGATTTAGCGGGAGTCGAATGCGTTGCGCAGTCCGTCTCCGATGAAGTTGAAACACATTATCGTAAGGAATATCATGAAGCCCGGAATAATCGGCACCCATGGCGCCTTAGTCATAATCGTCAAGTTCTGRGCGCTTTGCAGAATGTTCCCCCAGCTCGCGAACGGAGGCTGAATCCCCAGACCCAAGAAGCTCAAACCCGATTCGGCCAAGATCATTCCACCCATTTGCAGGGTTGCCGATACAATAACCGGAGCGAGGGAGTTCGGCAGAATATGCACGAAGATGATACGAATATCGGACATCCCGATCGTGCGGGCCGCGTCCACATACTCCCGGTTTTTGACCGACATGATCTGCCCTCGCAGCAGCCTCGATTTGCCCATCCAACCAAAGGCGATGAACACCACAATGATGTTGAACAAGCTAGGCTTGAACAAGGTTACGACGGCGATGAGCAGAAAGAACTGCGGGAAAGCAAGCATCATATCGACAAACCGCATCAGAATGCTATCCGTCTTGCCGCCATAAAATCCAGCGAGCGAGCCGACGATTACACCGATGATGACGTTGAACAAGACCGAGAAAATCCCGACGGAGAGCGACACCCGAGCACCGTACAGAACACGGCTGAACAAGTCCCGTCCCAAATCGTCAGTCCCGAACCAATGCGCACTGCTCGGGGGCTTCAGCCTTTGCAATAAATCCTGTTCCGCCGGATCATGTGGAGCAATAACCGGGGCAAGAAGTGCCAGTAGGATGAGCGCAACCATGATGATCAAGCCGACAACAGCCATTTTATTCCGCTTAAAACGGCCCCAAGCCCGATATTTGTTCACAACTGTTGCTGTTTGCGCTGTATTGTTGGAAACGGCTACGTTCATCGCTACACCTTCACTTCCTTCTTACTGAAACTGACGCGCGGATCCAATATCCCGATCAATATGTCAGCTACAATGTTACCCAATACGGTTAGAATGGCCCCTAACGTGACCAGTGCAGTAATAATTGGATAGTCCCTCTGGAAGGTCGCCTCAATCAAGAGACGTCCAACCCCCGGAATGCTGAATATCGATTCCAGAATAACGGAGCCCGCGAAGAATCCTGGGATAGCTAGACCGAACAAGGTTGCTAGCGGAATCAGGGCATTACGAAGACCGTGCAGTCCCAAGATGCGACCAGACAGAAGACCCTTCGCTTTGGCCGTACGCATGTAATCCTGATTAATAACTTCCAGCATGCTCGACCGTACATACCGGGTCCAGACTGCCGCTTCCGCGATCGCAATCGTGGCTACCGGCATGATTAGATGCTTGATCCGATCGACAAGACTGAATTCCATATTAATCGTTTGAAGGCCTCCTATCGGCAGCCAACCGAGCTTAACCCCGAATACCATCATCAAGATCAGCGCCAGCCAAAAACCCGGTATAGCAAGACCTATGTTCGAGAATGCAGTCACGGTCTGGTCCAGACGGGAGTTTGCCTTTAATGCGCACAGGATGCCAAGAGGCACGGCAATCAAGAGGGACAGCAGAAAACTGGTAATCGTCAGCAGCAGCGTATTCGGCATGTTTTCCCGGATTAATTTCAAGACCGGCTCGCTCTTATGGAAGGAAGTTCCAAAGTCCCCCTTCATCATTCCGCTAACCCAAATCCAGTACTGTGTATAGATCGGTTTATCCAAGCCAGCCGCTATGATCATATTCTGCTTATCTATTGTCTTGATGGTCGGGTCTTCCAGAAACGCCGATAGCGGGCTCCCTGGTGCCAAATGGATGATCGCAAAGGAGAGAATCGTGATGCCGATCAGGATCGGTATGGCGTTAAGCAAACGCCGCAGCGCATAGAAGACCAACGGATGTCACTTCTTTCTGTACAAAAATTTGCCCAACGTGCGCGAATCTCGAGCGCACGTTGGAAAGTAATTATTTCGTGAAATACCATTTCGCGATTTCCTTCAAGCTGTCGCGGTTCGGGTTGTACCCTTCCAGGTTGGCAGGATACGCCATAACAGTTGTAGGAGAATACATGAAGCTGTACGGCTGGTCTTCGGCGATTAACGCATCGATTTTACCCAACAGCTCTTTACGCTTGTTCAAATCAAATGTCTGCAGGTCTTCGTCGATCAATTTATCCACTTCCGGATTTTTATAAGAAACGGTATTCAGACCCAATTCGATTTCAGAAGAATGCCAGATTCCTTTTGGATTCGGATCGCCGGAGATGCTCCAAGCATAGTAGATCGCTTCGAATTGCTTGCCTTGGAAATTCTTCGTGAAGGCTGAGCTTTCTACGACGCGTGGAGTTGCCTTGATGCCGACTTTTTGCAACTGCTGTTGGATAACGGTTACTGCTTTCTCACGAACCGTGTTCCCTTGGTTCACTTGCAGTTCGAATTCAAAGTTTTTGCCGTTTTTGTCAATAAGTCCGTCGTTGTTCGTATCTTTCCAACCGGCTTCGGCCAACATCTGTTTAGCTTTATCCACGTTGTAGTCGAACTTCGGCACATTGCCATTGAAGGACCAGTAGCTAGGAGCTGTTTGACTGTTGACGATTACGCCCAGACCCTCGGCTACGTTGTCTACGATCCCCTTGCGATCGATCGCCGTCGTCAGCGCTTGACGTACTTTCTTATCCTGGAACAGCGGGTTATTCAGGTTCCAACCTACGAACATATAGCTGGAAGAATTAATCCCTTTTTGCAGCTTGATCTTGCCTGACGTCTTAGCGAACGGTTCGATGGCTCCCAATTGGTCGGCAGGCACACCAATAACGTTAATCTCGCCGGTCTGCAGCTGTGCCATCATGGCATTCGCATTCGGAACGATCTTCGCGGTTACTTTCTCAATAGCAGGCTTTCCACTGTAGAAATTCTCGTTGCGGGTAAAGCGCAAGAATTCGCCTGTCTTCCATTCATCCAGCTTATACGGACCGGAGGTCACTGTAGGTTTTTTGTAGTACTCGGATTTGTCCATGTCTTTGACTGCTACGTCTTTCAGCACGTGCTGAGGCAAAATGTTGTAGATCACGGTATCGATATAGCCAGCAAACGGTTTCTTCCACACGAATTTGACTGTGGCATCGTCCACTTTCACGACTTTATCCAGTTCGGTGAACGTACCTTTCCGTGGTCCTTTGTAATCCGGGTTGATCGGAATGCTGTAAGTGAACACTACATCGTCTGCCGTAACTGGCTTACCATCTGTCCATTTGGCGTCCGTACGGATCTTCATCGTCATCTCTTTCTTGTCTTCAGAAAATGTCGGTTGGCCAACTGCGAGGTCAGGTATGAGCTCTTGCTTCTCATTCAGCTTGTACAGGTAGCTGGATGTCAGCTCGATCACTTCGGATGAAGTAGTCGTAGTAGCCCAGAAACGGATAAAGCCTTGCGGATCGCCCAAGTAAGCGGTGATGATCTCGCCACCGTCTACTTTCTCCTTCTTCGGCGCTGTAGTTGCTGCTGGAGTTGGTTCATTCTTCGAGGTGTTGTCGGATGAACAGCCAGCCAGGAATGCGGTGGCGGTCATCATAGTTGCCAGGGCAACTGTGGTTAACTTGCGGTACGGCTTGTAAGACATGGTTGGTCCCCTTTCGATAATCGCAATGTTTTATATGAAATGGCACGAGGCGGAATGCCCCGGCTCCACTTCTTTGAAGATAGGCTGCTCGATCCGGCAGCGTTCGGTGGCGTGTGGACACCTAGGATGGAACGCACAGCCGGACGGCGGATTGGCAGCATTCGGCACTTCACCGGATAAGACGATCCGCGCGTTCCGATTGCCTACCTCCGGCTCAGGCACGGATGACAGCAGTGCCTGTGTATAAGGATGCTTCGGACTGTTGAACAGCTGATCCCGACTGCCGGACTCTACAATTCGCCCTAGATACATGACGGCGACCCGGTTGGAGATGTGCCGCACGATGCTCAGGTTGTGCGAGATGAACAAGTAGGACACCTTCGTCTTCGCCTGCAGCTCTCCTAGCAGATTGACGATCTGCGCCTGGATCGATACGTCCAGTGCCGATACCGGTTCATCCGCCACGATCAGCTTCGGCTTCAAGGAGATCGCCCGGGCTATCGCGATACGTTGACGCTGCCCGCCCGAGAATTCGTGGGGGTACAGCTTCGAGGCATGCGCGCTTAAGCCTACGGTCTGCAATAGCTCCTCTGCCCGCACCATCGCGTCTCGCCAGCTTAATCCCCCTTGCACGACAAGGGGCTCGGCTACGGCTTTACCAACCGAGATGCGGGGGTTGAGCGATGCATACGGATCCTGGAACACACACTGCATGTCTTTGCGCAGCGGGCGGAATTGGCGTTGGTTCATACGCTCGATGGAAACGCCGTTGAAGCGAATCTCGCCTGCGGTAGAATCAAGCAATCGCAGCGCTAGACGGCCGACGGTTGATTTGCCGCAGCCCGATTCACCAACGATACCCAACGTCTCGCCTTCTCCTACTGTCAGATCCACACCGTCTACAGCTTTGACAAAGCCGTTCTTAGCGCTGTTGCCGATCATGAAATGTTTCTTCAATCCTTTAATCTCAAGAAGCGGAGCACTCACGTCCATATCCTCCTAACCATTTATACCCGGATGCAGCGGACCTGGTGACCAGGTTGAATCTCTCTTAGTTCCGGTAATTTCTCGCGGCATTCTTCCGTAACCATAGGGCAACGGTCTGCGAAGCGGCAGCCCGCTGGAAAATTGCCAGCAGACGGAACCGTTCCCGGGATCGGGACCAGCTTCTCAATGCTGCCATGCATCCGTGGCGTAGACTGCAGCAGTCCCTTCGTATACGGATGCTGAGGAGCGGTGAACAACGTCTTGACGTCCGTCGTCTCTACGATTTGGCCGGCATACATGACTATGACCCGTGTAGCCATCTCGGCCACGACACCCAGATCATGCGTAATGAACAAGACAGACATATCTGACTCTTGGAGCAAGCTGCGGATCATATCCAGCACTTGAGCTTGAATCGTCACGTCTAGAGCGGTCGTAGGCTCATCTGCGATCAGCAGATCAGGCTTGCAAGCCATTGCCATTGCCAGCATCACACGCTGACGCATCCCCCCGGACAAGCGGTGCGGATACTCTTTGCGGATTCGCGCCGGCTCCGGGAAACCAACACGCCGCAACCACTGATCCGCTGTAGAGATCGCTTCCAATCGCGTGATCTTCAAATGTTTCATGACCCCTTCGGTCATCTGCGTACCAATTGTCAGAACGGGATTAAGTGAGGTCATCGGCTCTTGAAAGATCATGGCGATTTGCCGCCCTCTTACCTTAGCCATCTCTCCCCGCTTCAGGCCCACCAGATTGCGACCGCGAAAACGAACCTCTCCTTCGGCAATTTCGCCAGCACGCGGCAAAAGCTGCATAATCGATAGGGAGGTCATACTTTTGCCGCACCCGGATTCTCCGACAAGAGCGACTACTTCGTTAGGACCGATCTGAAAATCGATCCCATCGACAACAGCAAGCTCCTTCTTCTTGTCCTTGAATACGGTTCTGAGCGACTTTACTTCTAAGATTGCATCGGACAAGAGGCTCACCTTCACTCGGAAATAGTAATAAACAATGGAACAAGTCATCTAACGAAATTTACAATATTTTTATTTTAAAGTTTAATAAACAATTTGTCACGTTTTATTTATTTCCATGAAACTTTATTTCTTAGACGCGAAGAAACGTTAATGCGTCCCTACTCAACCGCAATACTGCTTGCACGAAGTAATGTAATAAAGGATTGAAACATAGCAAAACGGCACTATCCTCATGGGATAGTACCGTTTTGCGAACAAATTCAAGCATGTAAACAACGCTTCCCTGAGGAAGCGTCTCTCTTATTGATTCTCCAATTCCTCTTTGCC
Source organism: Paenibacillus sp. P4_E11 (assembly GCF_056401635.1). NCBI lineage: Bacteria > Bacillati > Bacillota > Bacilli > Caryophanales > Paenibacillaceae > Paenibacillus > Paenibacillus sp. P4_E11. The sequence goes on from NZ_JBFUIX010000039.1 coordinate 19,809, forward strand.
GACAAGTGCGACCAAAGCGGTTACAGCCTGCTCGGAATCCGAACCTTCTGCACTAATGTGTACTTCCGTACCTGTACTGATTGCCAAGCTCATAATACCCATGATGCTCTTGGCATTCACTTTCTTATCATCCTTCTCCACGAAGATCTCAGAAGAGAATTTGTTCGCCTCTTGTACGAATAATGCTGCCGGTCTGGCGTGGAGCCCTGTTCTGAGCTTAACGACTGCTGGTCGTCTTGTCATTATCGCCTATACCCCCTACATCCATCACTTGTTTCAATAAACACATCTGATTCACAACAAAAGCTACCTCAAATGAAGAAATTTGATGACTTCTTCGAGATGGCTCCGTGAACGAGCTTTTCTTATTATTTTATTATACCATTTTTCATGAATCTGTAAAAGAAAACGTTGGCATTTTCGAATCAGGCTGAGAATTTCTTACTTTTTCCGCTAATTCATCCAACTTTCGCAGCCGATGATTCACCCCAGACTTGCTAACACTGCCCTTGAGCATCTCACCGACCTCTTTCAAATTCATGTCCGAGTGCTGCAAGCGAATCTCTGCTACTTCCCGAAGCTTATCCGGCAAGTTCTCCAGCCCGACTGTCTTCTGCAGCAGCCGTATGTTATCAATCTGCCTAACAGCCGCCCCGATCGTTTTGTTCAGATTAGCCGTCTCACAATTCACAATCCGGTTGACGGAGTTGCGCATATCCTTCATGATTCGGACATCCTCGAACCTTAGCAGAGCCTGGTGCGCCCCAATCAAGCTGAGGAATTGTATAATCTTCTCCCCTTCCTTCATGTAGAGGACGAAGCCTTTCTTGCGTTCGATGCATCGGGCATTCAGATCGTACCGGTTCGCAAGTTGACAGAGCGCCTGGCAGTGTTCCTCGTACATCGAGGCGATCTCCAGATGGTAGGATGAGCCTTCCGGATTGTTGACCGAGCCCCCGGCCATGAAGGCGCCGCGCAGGTAGGCTTTGCGGCAACAGCTGCCGCGAACGATACGCTTGTCAATCCCCGTCGTGAACTGAAACCCTTCGGACACGATGTGCAAGTCCGACAAGATCTCCTGCACTTGCCCTGGCAGACGTACGATGTAGACGTTATTCTTCTTCAGGCGCATCTTCTTCCGCACGAACAGCTCCGTATGAATATCGAACATTTTCTTAATCAAGGAGTAAATCCGTCGGGCTATAGCCGCATTTTCCGTCGAGATGTCCAGGACGATGCGCTGATTCGTCAGCTGCACGGAGCCGTTCATACGGATCAAGGCCGCTAATTCGGCCCGCTCGCAGCATGATTCAGCTTCGATCAAGGTCAACTCTTTCTTCGTCTGGGCTGCAAAGGACAACGGAACTCACCTCTTTCTAACCATCCAACTTTCCACCAATTGATAGATATGATGGCTTAACCTCTCCGCATCATGCCGTAGGTATGTGCGGAACAACACCAGCCGATCGGCGATAACCTTGTACCCCCGCTTGGTCACTTCCTCCAAGTCCAGATGGACGGCCTTCGCCCCTTTTTCTGCATACCTGTCCTGCACTTGAGGCGGGATCTCTCCATTATTGACTATGACATAATCGAATAAATGATGACCGACATGTTCATAAATGGCCTGCAAATGATCACTGACTGAATAATCATCGGTTTCCCCCGGTTGGGTCATCACATTGCAGACGAATATCTTCACGGCTTGCGAGCTCGTCAGCGCCTCGGCCAAGTCATGTACAAGCAGATTCGGCAGGATGCTTGTGAACAAGCTGCCTGGACCGATAAGAATGGCGTCTGCTTCGCGAATCGCTTCCACGGCCTCGCCCAGTGCGGACACGTCGGGCGGCTCGATAAAGACACGCTTGATCTTGCCGCCGGCCTTCGGAATGTTAGACTCGCCCTCCACAATTGTGCCGTCCAGCATCTCAGCCTTCAGCACGATCTGCTGGTCACTGGCCGGCAACACTCGGCCACGCACAGCGAAGACACGGCTCATCTCCTTCACCCCAGTGACGAAGTCCCCGGTAATATCCTTCATCGCGGCCAGGATGAGGTTGCCAAGGCTATGCCCGGCCAAGGCCGAGCCGGCACTGAAGCGATGCTCCAGCATCTTGGCGAGCAGCGGTTCTACATCAGCGAGGGAGATGAGCACATTGCGAATATCACCCGGAGGCGGCATCTGTAGCTCCGAACGCAGAATGCCGGAGCTTCCTCCATCGTCGGCTACGGTGACGATGGCTGTAATGTCGAGCGGCTTCTCCTTCAAGCCGCGCAGCATGACCGAGAGACCGGTCCCACCGCCGATCACAACGATTCGTGGCTTGTCGCTAGAGCTAACCTGCTCCTCCGTCATCGACTCACCTCCGGCTTACGATCTCGATCGGCATCTCGATGACTGACACGTACCGTTTCCGTCTCGCTCGTTCCCAGCCGTTTCCCTAAGTATTCCGCAATTGCGACCGAACGATGCTTCCCTCCGGTACAGCCGATTCCTACGACAACCTGACTCTTGCCTTCCTTGTCGTACTGGGGGATGAGGAATTGCAACATATCGATAAGCTTAATTAGAAACTGCTGCGTCTCTGACCATTTCATTACATAGTCATAGACATCCTGATCCATGCCCGTATTCGGGCGGAGTTGATCAATATAGTGAGGGTTGGGTAGAAACCGGACATCGAAGATCAGATCCGCGTCAATGGGAATGCCATATTTGAATCCGAACGAGATGACGTTAACCGAGATGCCGGAACGACCCATATTCGTGAACCGATCGATAATCCGTTCCTTCAACTCAGCCGGCTTCAAGTTGCTCGTGTCGATAACCTGAGTAGCCATCCCTTTCAGTTCCTCCAACAGTTTCCGCTCCAGACGAATACCGTCGAGCGGCAAGCCTTCTGGAGCAAGCGGATGTCGGCGCCGGCTCTCCTTATATCGCTGAACGAGCAGCGCATCTGTCGCATCCAGGAAGAGGATTTCGTAGGTAATGGTGTAGTCCTCTCGAATGGTACGAAGCGATTCTGAGAGTGACGTGAAGAACTCTCGACCACGCAAATCGATGACAAGCGCCACCTTGCCGATGCGCCCCTTCGACTGGTCTATTAACTCCGCGAATTTGGGAATCAACACTGGCGGCAAATTGTCCACACAGAAGAAACCCAAGTCTTCCAGACTTTGCACAGCAATCGTCTTCCCCGCACCCGACATGCCGGTTATGATAACCAGCTTGGGCGCGGATGAACTTCCGTCCTCCAGATGAACCATACCTCTTCCCCCTCCCCAAAGCTAATTTTCCAACCGATCATACAGATGAGGTTATTCTAGATTCAATCCGGCCGCTCCGACAATCCCCGCATCGTTGCCCAATAGAGCCGGTACAATATCGACACCTTCTGTGAATACAGGCGGTACGTTTAACTTGTAAACCTTACGAATTTCGTCGAACAATATATCACCCGCGCGTGCTACACCACCGCCGATAATGAACCGCTGCGGGTTCAATACGACCGCTACCGCTGCCATCGCTTTGGCCAAATAATGGGCCGCTCGCTTCACGATGCGGATCGAGACTTCGTCTCCGTCCTTCGCGGCATCGAATACAGACTTCGCCGAGATCGTCTCCAGCTCCGATAGCGAGGTCGATTCTCCGCGGCTGACTGCATCCTTGGCCATCCGAATGATGCCGGTTGCCGAAGAGACTGTTTCAACGCAGCCCATCTGGCCGCAGCCGCATTGAATCGCTTCCAGATCGGGAACGACTTTAATATGTCCCAGCTCGGCTGCCATGCCGCGGAACCCTTCCACAATCTTGCCGGTAATAATAATGCCGCCGCCAACGCCGGTTCCGAGCGTGAAGCAGACGAGATGTTGCAAGCCCTTACCTGCTCCGCCCCATGCTTCACCCAGTGCTGCAACGTTGGCATCGTTATTGATTTGTACAGGCAGTCCGAGCCGTTCAGCCAACTCCCGCTTCACAGCCACGTTCTCCCATTTCAAGTTCGGAGCCGCCAGCACGACACCCTCTGCCAGATCAATAAACCCGGCAATACCAGCGCCTACGCCTCCGACCTGATCCCATGTATATGACGAGTCGGATACAATCTGCTTCACATATTGTGCGATTCGATCGAGCACGGCTTGCGGGCCTTCCTCTGCCTCAGTCGGTCCCTCGAAGGTGTGGAGCAAGCTGCCTTCAGCACTACATATCCCCACTTTAATATTCGTACCACCCAAGTCCACGCCGATATAAATCTTTTCCGACATTCCTTTGTCACCCCATATAAAATGTTATGCTTCTGATCCAACTATAAGCCAACCCTATCGGAAGGTCAAGCTGGACAAGGGCTCCCGAGAAGCAGTGGAATCCCCATCAGCCAACAGCCGAAGGGGATTCCCGCTTCCGTTACATTCCGGATCCAGCGTGTGCGATCCCGAATATAACGTCTTATTTATGAACGGATTGGCTCCAGTCGTGAACCGCCTGTCCCTCCAGAAACTTCTCACAATCCAGTGCAGCCATACAGCCACTTCCTGCTGCTGTTATCGCTTGGCGATAACGGTGATCCTGCACGTCTCCACAAGCGAACACGCCTGGAATATTCGTCTCCGATGTGCCTGGCTTGACGATCAGGTAGCCCGCTTCATCGGTTTCCAGCTGTCCGCCTAGGAATCCGGTATTCGGCGTATGTCCAATCGCCACGAAGATGCCGTCAGTCTCAAGCAGTTCTTCTTCGCCTGTCTCGTTATTGCGGACCTTCAAGGCAGTCACGCCCTTCTCACCGGCCACCACCTCAAGCGGCGTCCGATTCAGGCTCCACTTGACCTTCTCGTTGTCGCGCGCCCGATCCTGCATAATCTTCGAAGCTCGCAGCTCAGGACGACGATGGACGAGGCGTACCTCTGAACCGAACCGAGTCAAGAAGTTCGCTTCTTCCATTGCAGAGTCTCCTCCGCCTACTACGATAATCCGCTTCCCGCGGAAGAAAAATCCGTCGCATGTTGCACAAGTACTGACGCCTCGGCCCATATTGGCCTTCTCGCCCTCGATGCCCAGCAGCTTCGCTGAAGCGCCGGTCGAGATAATAAGCGTCTCTGCCTGCAGCTCGTGTCCGCCTTCAAGCTTGAGCGTGAACGGGCGCTTGGACAGGTCGACTTCATTGATCCAGCCTGTACGGAACTCCGCTCCGAAGCGCTCGGCTTGCTTGCGCATATTGTCCATCAACTCAGGCCCCATAATGCCTTCCGGAAACCCTGGGAAGTTCTCGACCTCTGTAGTGGTCGTCAACTGTCCGCCTGGCTCAGGACCTTCAATCACAAGAGGCTTCAGATTCGCACGGGCCAGATAGATGGCGGCCGTCAATCCCGCAGGACCGGTTCCAACTACAATACTAGGGTAGATGCTCATCGGTATATGCTCCTTTGTACGTTTGTATAGAGTTACCCTTGCTCCGATCTAGTGAGCTTGGGGAATATTTCATCCATCTTGGCCTTGAGTCCGCATGCGTCGTCAATCGTCTTCACATGCTTGCTGACGGTCGTAGTAGAGATCCCGTAACGGGCCGCAACTTCATGGTACGAGATTTGTCGACGATGCATCTTGGCGGTCAAGTATTCCAAGGCCGCCGCCCAGCCATCGATCTTGGTGATCTTCGGTACGCTAGGATACATGCGAGTGAGGAACTCCACCCACAAAGTCTCCAGATCGTGCTGTTGGATCATATCATAACGCTTCTCCATCATACGGAGTGCACACTGCATGACTTCTTGCCATTGTTCTTTCCAGATCGGCAGATTCGGAGACCAGGGAGCAGACTCGGTCGTAACTTGCTTCCCTTCCAGCAGAACCTGGATCGGTTCCTTCGCCCGCATACTGCGCAGAACGAACATGGCTACTTTCTTCAAGTACTCGTCTTCCTTCGGATCAAGCAGGAACTCTCTCAGCGCGTCTTCCACTTCACTGTCTGCAATGATCCCGAACGCTTGAATGACCTGCAGCTTCGTATCGGCATCCCCGTGACGGAGCGCCCAGAAGAACGAGGAACGCACAAGCGGGTCCCGTCTCATATGATCGGGAATACCATCTTCTGCAGATTCCAACACCTTGAACTGCTCTTCGAAGGGAAGGTGGTAGTGGTAGCTGATCGGCCTCTTCTCGCCGGCTCTCACTTGCTGAAGCTGATTCAGATAGAAAGGGGCCACCTCTGTACCCGGATCGAGCTTCTCCACAATACGCCACAGCTTCTCCGCTTCCTTATAACGACCGATATGATAAGCCGCAACAGCCGTATAGTGGTACAAACACGGATCGAGTCCCGATTCGACACTCTTCAACAACCGGCGGAACAAGCGAAACGCTGTCTCATGCTCGGACAAAATCCCCATCGTCGTGGCCAGCTTGAATACATGGTCATGATGAAGCGGATACGTCTTCCGAAGCTGACTCAGTAACGGGAGTAATTTGTCCTTCTCCTCGTTATGCTGATAAAAGATCGCGACATTGCACAAGGCGTGCAAATTACCGGGGTCTACCTCAAGCACTTCCCGTATTGTATCCATCGACTTGTCGAATAAGCCCATGTAATAATAAGCCAACGCCAAGTTGTTGCGAGCTGCCAGGAAATCAGGCGTATCGCTCACCAACTTCTCCAGAATACGGACTGCTTCGGAGAACTTCCCTTCCTCCAGCAGTGCCCGAGCCCGATCGTGCTCGAACATGCCTTCCCGGCTCTTAATCGACTTCAGCCGAGTAGGACGGTTCAGCTCATAACTGAGCAGTTCCATCATCTCCTCGGCTTCTTCCAAGTAATGACCGTGCGGGTCATGTTCCAAATAATAAATGAGCGCTTCTTCTGCTTTCTCGTAGTCATCCATATTGGCATAGTTGTTAGCCAAGTAGAAATAACACTCGGTCATAGCAGGATCAATCTGTTCTACAATATGATTTAATATCCGATTCGACTCTTCGAAGTTACCTGTTTCGGAGAGAACACCGGCTAAGTTGCAATGATTGACAGGGTTGTCGGGCTCGTAATCGACAGCCTTGCGAAAGTACTTCAACGCTTTGTCATAGTGGTGTCGATCCAAGGACTGGACAGCTCTTTCGAAAAAGAAAGTGGCATCCATCTGAATCGAGATGACGTTTCGCGGCTTCGCATCGGCCACAGGCTTTTTCTTCGCCATGGTTGTTGACACCTCCAGTGACATACTTCCCTCAAGTATATCACAGTTCATTCCGATAACCTACAGGGAATAGCGCTCAGAAACGCGCTCAAGCCCTTATTAGACGCCACCATATTTGAACAGCGTGCTAATCGAACCGCCTTGCATAATAATGCGAATGGCGTCGGAGAACAAGTGAGCGAGCGACAATACTTTGAACTTATCGCTTACATTGTCCGGCAATGCGATAGAGTCCGTAATGATGATTTCCCGGATGTTCGGGTGGTCCAGTCGTTTCAAGGCAGGGTCTGTGAATACCGGATGTGTAGCACATACGTATGCATCGGCCGCGCCGCGTTCCTTGAGCCCCTCTACGACTTTAATGATCGAACCGCCTGTATCAATCATATCTTCTATAATAATCGGCGTGCGTCCTTCAACGTCACCGATCACGTGCGTGATAACCGCTTCGTTATGAGCGTGGCGCTTCTTGATCATGATGGCGAACGGTGCATTCAAGTTGCTGGCCAAGTTCTCTGCTGTAGCGGCCCGTCCAACGTCTGGCGATACGACGACCGGATTCGGAATGTTCTTGCACCGGATGTAGTCGCTGATCATGTCGGTTGCGGTCAGATGGTTCACCGGGATGTTGAAGAAGCCTTGAATAGCCGGCGCATGAAGGTCAACCGTCATAATCGAGTGAGCACCTGCCGTGGTGAGCAGATCCGCAACCAGCTTGGCCGAGATTGGCTCACGTGGCGAAGCCTTACGCTCTTGTCGCGAATAACCATAATACGGCATAACAATGTTAACCGTCCTGGCAGAAGCCCGTTTGGCGGCATCGATCATAATGAGCAATTCCATCATGTGATCGTTGACAGGGGCAGAGAATGTCTGCACCAAGAACACGTCGCAATTTCGGATCGTCTCCTCGTAGTGGCAATAAATCTCTCCACACTTGAAACGAGAAAGCTTGATCTTGCCAAGTGGCACACCTAATTCTGTGCAAATGGCCCCCGCCAGCTTCGGATTGGACGATCCGCTGAAAATTTTACAATTGTCCGTGTACATGGTTACCCCCTAAATGTTGTGCGAAGTTCGATCCACTCCGCCGGTTAGTGCACTACATTTACAAAAATAAAAAAAATCACATTATCTCAGTTGTCTGATATTCAGGCCAAGTCAGATACGCCGCATACGGCTGTGATGGAGATTTCGCATCGTCGCAGTTTTATTATACCTGTTCGACAATCAAATTCAAAAGAAAACGACATGTTTGTCGAATTTTTGTAACAATCGCCGAATGTATACGTACATTTTGGCGGAAGATGTTGGAGTTTTTACCTGTCACACGTAGATTTCATACGGGCTAGACACCTAAGAAAAGCCCGGCTTATGGCCAGGTCCTTGGTGGTTGTGTTCAGTTTGGCGCGTGGGGAGGGAGTGAACAGGAGGTTCCACCCGCTGTTGAAATCGATTCCTTTGATTGAAATGTTGTGGTGGTTAGGAATCGATTTCAAAGGCGGACGCTTCGCTTCTCCACTCTCCTGCTCACTCCCTTTTTGTTCTGCTTTCCTTCAAGGAGTTTCCTTTGTCCGTACGCTCCGCGTCCGGTTTTTCCGAGTGTAATCTTCTGATACCGGTCCCAAGATGATCCCACGTAATCACAGGACATCCAATATGTTGTAATCAGAATCAATAATTTGAAATTAACATACAGGCTGTTTGTCGATTTTATCGACTAACTCGAGCTTAACTTCCCTCATCCCCGAGAGTTAGTCGATTCTATCGACGAGTTAACCCATCCAACCTACCGTTTCTGACTCCTTCCCAGCCAAGATAACTGAACTCCCTGTTCCCAGGCCATATCAGTTGAAAAAGGATAAACCCCAAAAACTTATAAATTCTTATATGTTAAGAAAAAAACAAACCAGCAGCCGGGTCCTTGGTCGTTGAGTTCAGTTGTGTGCGCGGGGAGGGCATGGGATGAGATTCCGACCGTTGTTGAAATTTAGTTCCGACGGACGCTCCGCTTCTCCACCCCCTCCCACTCCCTCTTTCGTTCTTCTTTCGTATTAGGAGTTACGTCTTCGTACACTCAAGGCGTTACGTCTTCCATGTGGCCTCTTCGAATTCCGAGATGCTGCAATAGTGCAGTTTTTTTATCGACAAGATCTCGATATCGCCCGAACTACAGCTAAAAAGCTGCACTTTCGCAACAATATTGCACTTTCGGATGCAAACAGGTCAAAAATCTTGTACTTTTGCAGGATTCGCTAGAATGATCTCCACAACAATCGCTTTCTGCCTAGTACCAACTTCCCAATCGCGACTGAACCCCATTGCCCTCTTTTTTCCTTTTAAGCCGCTCGCTCTTATTAGTCCTTACTTACGGACACAGAATCCGTTATTCGTCCGTAAAACTTATACTTTCTGGCGTCAAAATAAACCTTTCGCATCCAGCTCCGAAAGGTTTAGAGGGGGTATACGGCCCCTATCTCGCACTCAGCATCCCCTTACGGGATCAATTGCTCGGTCTGGCCGCTGGCTGACGAGGCATAGACCGCCTCAATCGTCTTCTGCAGAACGTAAGCTTGCCGCAGTGTGGTGCGCGGCTCCCGCCCTTCCAGAATGGCTCCGGCGAAGTCCGCCAACACTCGGCACTGCAGCTCGGCGAACGTCTCATCCCCGGACCATACCGTCTCCGGCTCAACTCCGTTAACGTCACTATATCGATACAGAATGACCTCATTGCGAAGACCAGGCACAATCCGGAATTGAATGCTTCCTGCATCCCCGATAATCTGCCAGGCCGCTTCCGAAGGTCCAACCACGTACTCTCCTTGCTCGATTAGAATAACAGGCGCTCCCTCCCCGTCACATGTAATCATGGCAGTCGAGTGCGTCTCGCCGACAGAACCGGGCACGACATGGTCGCTGAACGAATCCTGCAGCGTCCATACGCGGCCATATACGGTGCGGGGTACATGCTTCCATCCGGTAACGCCCAACATGTAATCGAGCACGTATGTGCCCAGGTTGGTGAGATTTCCTCCGCCGTTCAAGGCCGGGTTCAGCCTCCATGCCGGAGGCAGATTGTCCGGGTCCGGCTTCGCCTTGGCCGGCACTAGCCACCGGCACGATATCGTTCGCAGTGTGCCGATCGCGCGCTCATCGAGCAGACGCCGCACCGTCTCGGCGGAATCGGAGAAGCGCAAGCGCGAGGAGCAACAGGCCGCCACGAGTTCACCGGAAGCTTGGAGCAATTGCTCCGCTTCCTTCGCGGTGAGCGCTACCGGTTTCTCCAGCAGCACATGCTTGCCGGCGGCGAAGGCGTGCAGCGCCAGCTTCGTTCGAAATGCTGCCGGTACGGCCAGTAACACCGCATCCACGTCGGCAGCATCAATTAGCGATTCAGCAGAGTCGTACCACGCCGGCACGCCAAACTCCGAAGCTGCAGCCTGAGCGGCCTGCCCGTTCACATCTGCCACCGCTGAAATCTGAATAAGATTTTGACCTTCAGCCGCTTTCAAATAAACACGGCCCATTACTCCGCAGCCTACAATTCCGATTCTTATCTTTCTAGTCATAGTATGTGTCACTCTCTCTCCCTCTCTCTTCAAAACACCGCCTAGGAACCGGTTCGTTCCTTCCTGTAAGTTCCTGGTGTGGCACCCGTAATTTTTTTGAACACTTGAATGAACGTTTTGCTATGCACGAATCCGACCTTCTCGGCGATGACATGGACAGGGAGATCGTCGCCCGCCATGAGCTGAAGCGCTTGCTCGACGCGTACCCCATTCACGTAATCGACGAACTTCACCCCGTACTCCTCCTTGAACAACCGGCTGATCGAACTCGGATGAAGCCGGAACGCTTCACCTAGCATCGACTGCGACAAGTTTGGGTCGAAGTAATGGTCGTCAATATACCGTTTGACTTCCTGTATGACTCCATGATTATTTTTGGAATCCCGCCACAGGCGGATTTGCTCCGAGACAGCTCCAAGCGTCCCCTTCAGGGCTCCACTTATCTCTGCAAGGCTCTCGCCTTCCCTTAAGCTGTTCATCAATCGTCCATTGGCGGTCTGCCACATCCCATCCAGTTCGGCAGGCAAGTCGCTCATCTTATGCTGAATATGGAACAACAGGACGTACAGCAAGTTCCGAACCTGTTCACCGCCGAACAATCGAGTCGTAAGCGCCGCAGACAGTTGGGTCAGTTCATGCTCCCACTCCGTCTCCCCCATCCTCAAGGAACGGCTGATTTCCTCGATTCGCTCCAGCTCCTGAATCAGATCAGGCTCCCCGCCATCCGGCAGGGCGCTAAGCGGAATAAAGCGATTGCTGCCCAGCGACATCTTGTAAGAAATCGCTCTGCGAGCCGTCTGGAATGAGACGGAGACCGCTTCGATCCGGTCGACGGATACCCCGGCAGCTATCGTCACGGTAAAAGGCAGGTGCTGTTCGGTCCACACGCGGAATCGCTCCAACGTGGCAAGCAAGCCGATCTCTGCATCGACGGTCTCCCGCTGCATGACGATGGCGCCTAATTGCTGCTCCGACAACCAGTCGCACGTGAAAGAGTAACCATCCACTTCGAGCGTCTGCACCAGACCACCATGCAATTTAGACAACATCCAATGCCGTTCTTCCTCTGTATATGGCACGCTAATTGCGGCTATGAACCGATCAATATCGACAATGATGGCCGTCGGTCGGCCTATGTCGAGCTGCAGTCCGAACAATTCCTCCTCCCTCTTGGCATGGAAGGACGCTGCATCGAATCGGCCTTCGGCCAGTCTACGGAACTGATGCTCGCGCTTGAACCTCAGGTTCTCTTCATTTTCTTGCTTCAACCGGTTCGAGTGGTTCCATAAATTGTCCAATGCTCGGCCAATCGTCTGGAACTCGTCTCTACGATTTTCTGTTATAGGGTCCATCGGTTTCTTTAACGTAATGTCGCCTACCTGCCTGAGCAAGTTCTGCACCGGACGATAGTGCCGGCGAGTGGCGAGCACGAACCAGAGCAATCCGAAGAAGATGCATACGCTTCCCAGGGAAACCGACACGTACAGCACAGGCTCTGCCCAACTCAGCATGCCCGGCTGCAAGACACCGCTTTCTACCACCCAGTGTGTATACCACATCTCGACGGAAGCCAGCTTCCTTCGTTCCTTCCCATCCTCGTCTGAGCTGATGGTAGATGCGACTATGGCCCCGGTAGCGTCTGTAATCCGCAAATACCCGATGGACGTATCGACCGATTGGCTTAACAGATTTTGCAACGAAGCCACGTCCACTTGGACGACTAGCAGCCCTCTAGTGCGCAGGCTGGAGAGTCGCGCAAGAGATATGATCTCGTGGTTATATGTTGATGTAGCGGATACGATCGTCCGGCGGTCCCCCCAGAGATAGCGGGAGTCGGACGTCATTTTGGCATCGATAAACGCTTTATCCGCGTAACGTTCCAGACTCGCAATGCTAGTAGGCTCAAGAACGGTGCCTTCCTCTGGATTCACCAAATAAAGGGAATGAATGAGCGGAAAGCGCTCTTGCAAGCTCACCAAGGCCCGAGCAGCCTGGTAAGAGGATACATGCATGTCATCCACCGTATCCCCATAATATCCCTGGATATACGGGTCGGAGTTCACAAGAAGGAACATCCCGTCTTCAATACCACGGAGTGATTGTTCCAGCATTTGGGCAGCGTTCTTGGCAACGGTTTCATTCGATTGTATAGAGGATCGTTCGGATAGCTGTCGAACAGTAAGGAACAGGATCAGCAGCAACGTAAGGCCAACCGCCAAAAATACGGGCATATACGAAAATAACATCCGGTAAAACCAATTCCGTTTCACGCTACCCCTCCTTCCTTATTGACTCTATTATTCCCCGCGAGGCCAGTCCCGTCAAGGAATTAATAGCGCTTTCAAAATTGGGGAATGCTGCAAAAACGGTCTATATTCAAGTCGGTTATTCATCCGTTACGCTAACTAAGCAAGAGATGCCGACAACCCGATCGGGTGCTCTCAGTCAGGTTATGGCGTCCATCACTACACTATGCACAGGGGGATGAATATCGAATGATCCAAGTGAAAAGTCCGAAGTGGAAAATGATTACCGCACTAGCGCTTGCTGTCACTGTACTTAGTGCCTGCGGTTCTAATGACGGGGCCAAGAAAGCTGAGCCGACGCCTTCAGGAAAGACTGAAGGAACAACACCATCCGCAAAACCACAGAGAGAGAAATTGAATTTGCGGATCATGATTGACGGCAATCCGAACGCACAGCTTCCAGGCGAGCAAGATGATTTCGTCAAGAAAGTGATTGAGGAGAAGTTCAATGTCAAACTGACCGTCGATTATATGCCAGCTGGTCAAGATTACATTAACAAGCTCAATGCTCAACTCACAGCCAATGATCCACCCGACATGTGGCGCGATGCAACTGGAGACGGCGGACAGAAATACGCCTTGGACGGCATCCTTGGTGAAATTGGTAAATACTTTACTCCCCAAGCTATGCCGAACTACTTCAAATATTGGGTAGATGAGAAGACATTCAACAATTATCAAATTCAGGGCAAAGTATTGCGAGCACCGCTTCCCTATAGCAAAGAATTGTACCGGGCTTGGTACGTCCGCAAAGACTGGCTCGATAAATTGAACTTACAGGTTCCTAAGACGTATGAAGAATACTACAATGTGCTGAAAGCGTTCACGAACAACGACCCGGATGGTAACGGCAAAAAAGACACTTATGGCTTCACAACTGCTGCAGGCGGGGACGGAATTGGGCTCGATTGGCCGGAATATTGGAAAGCTGGGTTGATCTTCGCGTCATTCCTGGAAAACGGCAAATTCATCGATATGCAAACCGATTCGCGTATTGAGCAAGTGTTAACTGATATTTCCAAAGTTATCTCCGATGGCGTTGTTGATCCAGACTGGTTCTTGAACAAAGCCCCTCAGCACACAGACAAGGCTGCTCAAGGCAAAGTCGGGATTGTTCTGGGCGCAAGCAAAGACTTCGCCTATGATTCGAATCCGCAAAGCTTGCAAGCCAAGACGAAGGCGTTGTTCCCGAACGCCAACTGGGTACCGTTCACGCCATTCGGCAAACAGCCGATCCAATCTGGTATCGCTCCAGGGTCCCCGATTCTGTTCCACAAGACCGTTGTGGAAAAATCGCCAGAGAAGGTTACCCGCATTGCGGAAATTCTCGACTGGTTGTCCAGCGAGGAAGGCTATCTTCTTACCCACTATGGGCAAGAAAACAAACACTACACCAAAAACGGCAAGACGATTACTTTGAAACCGGAGGCAATTGTCGCCGATATTACAAAGAAGGGTGACTGGTTGTCGATCTGGGATTTCTTCACACCAGCTACACCGGCTGTATACGGGCTGACCATCATCGATCCGAACATGACCGATCATGACCGTGAAGTCGAGAAGGCACTCGCAGCTATCCCGTCTGCCCCCTACTTGGGCACAAGCTTGATCGCACCAACCGGATTCGACTTGGCTACATTCCGCAAACGTCAACGCGAGCTGCAAGCGAAAGCGATATTCGAGGATAAGTCTGGTAAGAACTGGCCGGCCTATCGCGATGAGTTGATGAACAAGTACGATGGGAAGAAGTTATTCGATGCGTACGATACACAAGTGAAAGCGGCGGGGTTAGGGAAGTAACTGAGACTTCATTCATGAAGCGGAAACATCCGTTCCAAGTGAAAAAGAACCCTTTATGCTCAAACATCTTGTTTGAACCTCCCTTTGGTTATATAAGGGATTCAGCGGTGGGAGGTTCAAGCCAAAACTCGCCAGGGTTCTCTTTTTCACTTTCCACTCCATGATCCGCAATAAATCGCAAAGTCTCTAAATCTGATATGCAAATAATACCAAACCTGAACGGTGAATTTCGCCGGCCAGGTTTTTTGTTTTTCCATTAGATCGTTTTCAAAGTGAAACGGACACAGGATCCGCTATTCACTGCCATAACGCCGGATTTCACCCGCTTACGGACATACGATCCGTTAATGACAGTGAATCCGCTGGAATCGGCTTCATTTAGAGCGAATAACGGCGCCTGTGTCCGTAAGCCTCCATATAAGCATCTCAGAACGGAAATAACGGATCTACGGTCCGAACGTACCACTAAGAAGGAAAGCAGTACAGAAGAGGAAGTAGGTAGGGGGTGGAGAAGCGAAGCGTCCGCCTTTGAAATCATGGCCCACCATAACAAAACTATAATCCAAGGGCCATGATTTCAACCGCGGTCGGAATCTCCTGCCTACTTCCTCCCACGCGCGAAACGGAACTCAACGACCAAGCGACCAGAGGTGCAAAAACTCTGCACGGAAAGATTAACGTGGAGTCAAGATGGCGAACTTCTCCTTCGTAATTCGTCCTTGCAGCGACTCGCCTCGCAGCAACCGGATCCAATCATCGATGACGATCTCACCCAAGCGGCTTCGCCAATAACCAGACAATGCCCCGATGTGAGGGGAACACAATACATTCGGCAGACGGAGCAGCGGGTGATCTGCCGGTAAGGGTTCGTGATCGAACACGTCCAGCGCAGCATGAATTCTCCCGGATTGCAGCTCCTCCAACAGAGCTTCCTCTTGTAGGATAGGCCCTCTTGCTGTATTAACAACCAACGCTCCATTTTGTATCAGATTCAGTTGCTCTCGACCGATCATTCCCTTCGTTTGTTCGGTCAACGTGTTATGCAACGACACAATAGAGCTGCGCTGCAGCAATTCTTCCAGACTGCACCTCTCGATCCCCCATTCCACAGCATCCGCATCCGGACAATTCCTGGAAAACAGTAGAATCTTCACATCAAGTGGCTTTAACAGGCGAATCAATTCACGAGAAATTTCTCCGTACCCGATCAACCCGATCGTCTGACCAAAGATACCCAAGCGGGTTTCCTTAGTCGTGGTCTTCCATTCCCCTTGCTCCATTCGATGCGCGTAACCTCGCAGCTGCCATGTTCCGGCCATCATCAGGGCCATCGCCAGTTCAGCCGTCGAACGGGCTAGCGCATAATTGGCATTGCAGACGATGATTTCATGTTCATGCTCGAATATAGCGGGATCTACAAAGGGAACGACCGTACCGGCAGCATGGCCTACAAACCGGAGTCGCGATGCTTGAGCCAACACTTCGGTTGTTAATTGGGGAGAACCCCAAGACGTGATGACTGCATCGTATGGGGAGATGCGCATGGCCAACTCGTCTGACGTTAACGGCTGTCCTTCAGGCACCCAATCCACTTCCGATACCGCTTCCAGCTTACGGATGGCCTGAGGACTGAATAATGTCTGTTTCAAATCCGGATTGGACACCGTAATTAGAGTACGCAATGAACTAACCTCCTAGGATGTTGTAAACCGGAACATCTCTTCGAATAAGACGAAGTGGCTATCGAGAATTTCATCTGCCGTCAATTTCACACCCGGTGCATCAAGCCCCATGTTCGATTCGAACGTCATGCTCATGCCGCCGCACGTATGATGAAGCGCCGAGGTGAGATTGAATGACGGATTCGGAGGTTTCTCCCCGTCCACTACGACTTGGTTCACTAAGCTAAACGGAAGGCCCTGCTTCTTATAAGCCGCTTCCATACTCTGATTAAATGCCTGCTGCCTCATCTTGATGACGAGAGGGGTATAATAGATCGCCGGGAAGTGGATTTCCGTATCGGCCCCACCATGCAGCAGCATCGAGAAATCGACTGCCTCCCGCTCCGACAATCCGAGTAAAGCACTCGTTTCCCTTGCCATCGGAGCGAAGAAATTGTCATGCATCATATTGATGCCATCATCGTTGAAATACGATCCCAAGAAATCCGATTCCTCCTTGATCGGGTGAACGGCCTTGCAGTCTGGCCATCTGCACAGTGTGCCGTCCTTCCATGAGCCTTGCATGTAATAGACGAACTTCTCGTAAGGCACGTCGATCAGTGTATCGACTGGCAGCCTAGCCCGACCGTCCGGGTTCATGCAAGGGATGAGCAGCAGCCTGAAGTGGTGCGCATTCTCGTACAAATAGTCGTTTCTCTTCCCTCGATAATCGACTCCCGTCTCCAGCAAGTGGATGAGATTCATTACGCCGACGATTCCTTCGAGCTCGCCCCCGTGAATGCCTCCTACAATCAGAAGCACGGGTTTGGCCGACCTTCCTTTCCGCGCGTAATGCTCGGGATTGTCCGCTCCACAAGCCGAACTGTAGTTAGCTCTCCGCCCGAAGCCCTCCTTCTCCCCATACTCCACGGCATAGATGTCTCTCCCACCCGCCGAAGTAGCCAATGTCGTTACGTTCCCCTTGGAAATCGTCGACATCAGCTCCTCTATCTCTTGTAACCTGCTTTTCCAAAACGAAACCGCCATTCTGCCCACGCTCCCTTCTCTAACCACTCATCCTTTCACGGATCCGATCATGACCCCACTCACAAAATACTTTTGAATAAACGGATATACCATAAGGATCGGCAAGGTCCCCACAAGAATGACTGTATATTTGAGCGACTCAGCCACAACCAGGCTATCCCCTACGGAACCCACAACCGAATCCTTGACCTGACCGACCATCACCATATTCCGAATGATCAGTTGAAGCGGATACAAGCTTTCCTTTCGCAAGTAAAGCATAGCGCCGAAGAAACTGTTCCATATGGCTACTGCGTAAAACAACGAAATCGTCATAATCACGGGCTTGGATAGCGGGACGATAATCCTCGTCAAGATACCGAGATCCGACAACCCGTCGATCTTTCCAGACTCCTCAAGCTCTTTCGGAATGCCCTGGAAAAACGTACGCATCACGATCAGATTCCAAGTGGAAACAAGGCCAGGCAACAGCATCGCCCAAATCGTGTTCAACAGACCATAGCTGCGGACAACCAGATATGTGGGGATCATCCCACCTGAGAACAGCATAGTAAAGACGATGAATAGCATGATCGGTTTGCCGAGAACCAGATTTCTTCTGGACAAAGAATAAGCGCCCATCATAGTAACCACTAGCGATAGGGAGGTCCCCAGTGTGACATAAAGGATCGTATTTCTGTATCCTACAAGAATGCGATCGTCCTTGAAGACGGACACATAGGCATCGAGATTAATCCCTTTGGGCCAGAGACCGATTTCGCTGCGGACCACATATTCGGAAGAACTTAACGAAACAGCTGCCATATGAAGAAAAGGGAACAATGCCGCACAAGCAACGCCTGCGAGCAGCAACAGGTTCAAGATGTCGAATAAACTAAAGCGCTTGGTTATGCCCCTTACCATAAGCTCGTGTCTCCTAACTTGCGGCTGATCTGATTCGTCATATACACCAACACAAAACCGATGACGCCCATGAACAAATCGATCGCAGATGCATAGCTCCAGCTTCCCTGAAGAATGCCTAGCCGATACACATAAGTAGCGATAATGTCCGAAGTGTCGTAGGTTGCAGCGTTGGAGAGCAGAAACACCTTCTCAAAGCCAATCTCAAGCACCTTGCCCACCTGCAAAATGAACAAAATGACGATCGCTGGCGCTATGCCGGGTAAAGTGATATGCACCGTCATCTTCCATCTGCCCGCACCGTCCATCCTCGACGCTTCATAGAGCTGGGGGTCAATGGTTGACAGCGCAGCCAAATAAATGATGGAGCCCCAACCGACCTCCTGCCATACATCTGAGCTGACATAGATCGTGCGGAACCAGCCTGCTTCCTGCAAGAAGTTGATCGGTTGAAGCCCGAGAGCCTGAAGGGCTTCATTCACCCACCCCGTACTCGGGGACAATATCATCACGATCATCCCTGAAACGACGACAGTGGATAGAAAATGCGGCATATAGCTAACGGTCTGCACAAATCGTTTGTACACCGCTCCCCGTACTTCATTCAGCAAGAGCGCTAGAATGATAGGGGCAGGGAATCCAAACAACAACTTATAGACGCTGAGTACTACTGTATTCTTGATGATACTGAACGCATCTCGATTGGCGAAGAACAACCTGTAATATTTCAACCCTACCCAGTCGCTCTCCCAAAACCCTTTGAACAAATTATAGTTCTTAAACGATATCGCGATCCCAAACATCGGTACATATTTGAACAACACATAGTAGAGAATGACAGGAACGAGCAGCATGAGGTACGTCCGGTCCCGCTTCAGCTCCCTAATGAAGGTCATCTTCAAGGCTGGTTCTCCTTCCGTAAGGAATCAACCGGCCTGTACAAGCGTGTACACGATGTACAGGGCCCGATGTTTCCCCTCCATGCTAGTTATTTGGCCTTTTGCCGTTCCAACGCCTTCTGGTAAATATCCAGGATCTTGGTTGCACCCTGCTTATTCAGTTCGCTTACAAAGGAATCCCATTGTGTCATTGGGGTCTCCCCGATGATGAATTTAATGACCGAGGTCTCATAATATTTGACCAAGGGATCACTGGTCAATGTGACCGTTTCCATCTCACTTGCCGTAAGGTACGGCAGTGCTTCCGATGTAGGGAAGCTAATCTTGGGCGCTTCGACATAAGCCGTACGTTCATTCTCGGCGATCAGGGACAAGATCGAATCGTAGTTCAACCACCCGTAAGCCCCGGCCGTCATAATCCCTAGATCCTTGCGAATATCGTTGGGCTGCTTATACTCCGGCTTGAACTTGCGCTTGCCGTTCTCCACCGTGTAGGTCTGCCCTTCCTTCCCCCAGCTGAGAATATCCCGGCCTTCCTTCGAGTACAGGAAATCCACATAACGCAAGGCGGCATCGAGATTTTTGGTTTTGGCGGAAATAGCATTACCCACGACTTCGAATGCCCTCGGCAAGTAGGCCTTGCTGCCACTTCCGACAGGTGGCGCCATGTACTGCAGACGCCCCTTGTCCTTCAGCTCGTTGTTCATAATCTCAATCTGCCCGATATATTGCACGGTAATGAACGATTTGTTAGTCGTGATGGCTTGCGTCCATGCTTTATAGTCCATAGAAAGCCAATCCGGCTGGAAGAGAGCTTCTTTATACAACTTGTTCAAATAGGTGATCATTTCTTTGAATGCGGGCTCTTGAGGTCCGTATTTGATCTTCTTGGCGTTCAGATCCTCGTAGAACTGCGGGTAGATACCGAACGAAGGCGCGAATGTATTCAACGTACCCAAGCCGTGTCGGAATACAAGAGGATAACTGTCCGGATACAGCTGCTTCAGTTTCTTCGCGGTTTCATACAGTTCATCCCACGTTTTCGGTTGAGTCAGATTGTGCTTCGTGAAGACGTCCTCACGATTGAACCAGACCAATTGATTGCTTGCCCCTGCACCGTCATTCGGGATGTAGAGCAGCTCTCCTCCCGTCAGCGACTTAATTCGATTGAGCACTTCTGGTTTCTCAGCCAAAAACGCTTTCAAATTGGGCATCTTATCGAGGTGCTTGCCCATATCGATAAAGGCACCCTGCGCTCCATATTTGGAGACATCGAACGGATAGAGGGAGTACACATCAGGCATGTCCCCCGATGCGATCGTAAGCGCCATCGACTCCGGACCGGTTGCGGGCTCCGGCTTAATCGTGATGTTCGTCTTCTCCTTAACCCAGCTCCAGACGGGCCAATCTTGCTTGACCGGCCATCCAGCTTGATTCTCCGTAAACAACCGAATGGTTGCTGGATCGGCTTGCTTGACCGAGGCGGGTGGTGTCGGTGAAGCCGACTTGACTTCCGTTGTAGATTGGGTACTACAGCCCGCGATCAGCCCTGCGACCATCACGCTGACCAGTGTCACGGCCATTCCTTTGTTTGTTTTCATTTGGACTAAACCCTCCCATTTCACGTTTCGCTCATTTTCTCCACAGCAACGCCTCCATGTTCATGAACTCGCTTTCATAAGCATCGTTTGCTGCGGTACCTGTATCATAATGAACGTTACATCCGGTCGCCTATGAACACATTCCAGCATCCTGTTATGATTTTACGGTGATCCGGGAAAAAGACCAGTCTCCGCAAAATAACCTAGCTGAGATATTTACGGTTTTATTTACCATCAATCGTTTCTTTTCCGGAATTCCGTCGGCGTAAGCCCCGTATATTTTTTGAACATCCGATTGAAGGACGTTATGTTCTGGTAACCTACTGCTTTGGCAGCGTCATGGACCTTCATCCGATTGTCAGCCAGAAGGCTTCTCGCCTTCGTGATCCGGGTTTCATTGATATAGTCCACGATGTTCATCCCGGTTTTCTCTTTGAAATAGGAGGACAAATAACCGCTGCTCAGATTCAGTTTTTCCGCCAATACATCCAGATACAGTTCCTCTGCCAAGTGCTCATTCACATAATCAAACACAAACGCAGTAACCGGGTGCTTCTCTTCTTTTTTCTCCCGAACGGCTTCAGCCGATTTCGTCACCCAATCGAGCAACAATTGCTCCAATTCCGCCACCGTTGCACATCGTTGCAGACGTTCTCCCGATTTGCCCAAGATACTCTCCAACCGGACCGGATCAAGACAGCTAGGGATTGTCACACTATGGATCTTGCCAACTACATATTCGGCAAACCGCATCAACGCGGCCGCCGTCAATTCCTTGCTCTGCCACCGGGCAAAAAATCGTTCCAGAAGGGCAACCAGCTGCAGGGTATTGCCTTCTTTCAAATTCGCCGCAAACTCTTTATCTTGATCCGGTGAGAAGCCGACCGTAATAGGTGTCGAAGAACGCTTCCAAATGATTTGCGTCTCATCCCTTAACAGGCGATCTCCAACTCGGTCCTGTGCCTCCTCATAGGCCACTGTCAATTGATCCGAATTGGAATAGATGGAGGTGACCGCAATCGTCATGATGCCGTATTCCCGATCCTGATCGAAACCCTCCTTCATCCGGTTGAGCAATTCGATCAAGCCCTGCATACGATCGGTGAACACGAGACTCAGGATCTGATTCCGTTCAATCTGGAATGTTAGGGCGTCCGGCAGTGTCGGAGTCAGCTTGCTGTCTATGACCAGTTTAAGCTGATACAACCAGTTCTGAATGTCTTCTTGCCTACTTGAATCATTAGGGCACTGTTGGAGGTGGAACAGCACAAAGACGAACGGCTTATTGGAGAAATCCAACTTCATCGCGTGGTGTCCGTGGTTCCGGATCGCTTTCAAATGGTTAATGAACGACACTTGCTTCAGGATGGCTTGACTATCACGAATTTCATTACTGAGGATATCAAACTCCTTGATGTTCGTCCGATAGGAGACTTTGTTGTTCATGTCGCGGATCGATTCGACCACTTTTTTCAACGGATTGTTGATCCGTGCGGCGAACAGGAAGGAGAACACAACACTAAGCACGATTGCAGTCGCCATAATGACGATAAGCGTTATATTCAACCTGGATTCATATTGAATACGTTCTACAGGAACCCGGTAGACATACTGGAATCTGGTCCCCACTCCCTGCTTAACAAAATGATACTTGGCATTCCGAATGAACTCATTGTCTTCATATGTCTTCAGATCGCTATAGGCAAGGAAAGGATCTTGCACAACACTCTTGAAGAGGGTCTGTCCAAGGTCATCGTAGATAATCAAGTCATTATAGAGGCTTTGATGGAATTCCTTATACATCTTAATGGCATCAAGAAAGACGACCATATAGAAATCCTGGTTTTCTTGGTTCTTGAAGATGATCGGAATATACTCACCTAACGCCACAGGACGGTCGCGAAACATCTTATTGGATATTTGGGCAGACGGAAAAACCCGCATGGAGTAGGATTCGGAGAATTGCTGATTCCAAAAATCTAACGGGTATTCTTCACTCGTATAAAACACACGGAACATCGATTCTGCATTCGTGCTCGTCCCTTTTTCCAGAACATACCCGTCATGCTTGGAATAAAAGACGATATTATCGATAAACAGATACGGATTGGCTACCCATGTAGATATTTCTCGCACGATGTTGGGGAAATTGACGTAGTTAGGCGCATTTTTCAGCTTTTGAACTTCTTCGCTCATATAAAAGAAATACATTTGCTTTTTAATTAAGTCCAAGTGCTTCTCATAGTTATCTCTCGTATTTTTGAGAATCAACGTGTTGTACTTGACAACCTCCTGCTTGACATTTCGTTTGGAAACCGTGAATGAGTAGATCGTAAGGGAGGCGAGTAGAAGAATGATGCACAGAAATCCTACAATTAGTCTTAAATAAAGGGAATTGGACCGGTTTCGGATGTAAAGGATCGGCTGTAGATTTTTCATGCAACCCCCCCATTTAAATAAGAATAGTGATTACCTATTTTCTCTGTCTCTTCTTTGGTATTCACATCTTAGCAGACGAATTTTGTAGTGTAAACAGACTGCCTCACCGTCATAGCCCCTTTGTGAATTCGCTTTCAACATTAATGGCCCTTTCGTCTAAAAAAATACCAACTTCCACAAAAGAGCCCAGCTCTAGAAAAACAAAAAACACCTGACCGAACGTTCTTCGGTCAGGTGTATGTGCAAACCTATGACTTGCTCTTGCTTACGTGACGGCGACCGAGCTCGGCCATAATATCGTCCAGCGGTAGACGCGCTTCCCTTAGCAGGACGAGCAGATGGAAGATCAGATCGCTTGACTCGCAGCGCAGCTCGTCGTTATCCCGGTTCTTGGCCGCGATAATAACCTCGGCAGACTCTTCGCCGACTTTCTTCAGAATCTTGTCGATTCCTTTCTCGAACAAGTAGGTCGTATACGCACCTTCTGGACGCTCTGCATCGCGCTGGGCGATGACGCTCTCCAGCTTGGTTAAGATGTCGAATCGACCAGGACGGCCTGGCACCGCGCACACTTCTACATCCGGCGAACCGAGGTTGATGAAGCCGGTCGGGCCTTCGGTAGGTGCACTGCTGTCTTGGTCTTGGGTCGCCGTCTGAACTGCGGACCCACTGACTGTTGCGATCTCGTTGTGGAAACAGCTGTATTTGCCCGTATGGCAAGCCGGACCGATCTGATCGACGAGCACGAGCAGCGTATCGCCGTCGCAATCGTATTTGAGCGACTTCACCTTCTGAATATGGCCCGAGGTCGCACCCTTGTGCCATAATTCGGAGCGCGAGCGGCTCCAATACCAAGTTTCTCCGGACTCGATCGTTCGTGCCAGTGATTCTTCATTCATATAGGCTAGCATAAGTACTTCTTTACTAATCGCGTCCTGCACGACGGCAGGTACCAACCCATTCGCGTCCCAACGAATCGCGGAGCGCCAGTTATCGCTCGGTTGTATCGTCATCGGATTTCAACCCCTTTTTGTCTCAAGTCTTGTTTCACTTGATCAATCGTCAATTCTTTATAGTGAAATATCGTGGCCGCCAGCCCCGCATCCGCCTTGCCTTCGGTAAACACATCATGGAAATGTTCTTCGTTCCCCGCTCCACCTGATGCGATAACCGGAATACGCACTCGCTCCGATACGGCCCGGGTCAGCTTCAGGTCGAAGCCGTCCTTGGTGCCATCGGCATCCATGCTCGTAAGCAGAATCTCGCCCGCTCCAAGACGCTCCACCTCACTCGCCCATTCCAGCGCCTTGATGCCTGTGGCATTGCGTCCGCCGTGTGTGAACACTTCCCATTCGCCCCATGCCTCGTTATACTTGGCATCGATCGCCACGACGATACATTGCGAGCCGAACTTGGCTGCTCCGTCAGCTACTAACCGCGGGTTTTTCACAGCAGCCGTATTAATGCCGATCTTGTCCGCCCCAGCACGCAAGAGACGCTTCATGTCTTCCACACTGGAGATCCCGCCGCCGACCGTGAACGGAATCGTAATCTCGCCCGCTGTCTTCTTGACGACCTCCACCATAGTAGCACGACCTTCTACCGAAGCCGAGATATCCAGGAAGACAAGCTCGTCTGCCCCTTCTCGATCATAGATAGCAGCCAACTCTACCGGGTCTCCGGCATCCCGCAGATTGACGAAGTTCACACCCTTCACTACCCGACCGTCCTTCACATCCAAACAAGGAATAATACGTTTTGCCAGCATATGCTCTCTCTCCCTATCCCAGCCGATTACGCGTTCTGTCCGACCCCGCCTAGACCGGAATCCGATTCTGGACGAACTTCAGATAATTGTCTAGCAGCCTCATTCCGAGCGGACCGCTCTTCTCGGGGTGGAACTGCATGCCGAACACTTGGCCGTGCCCGACGATCGCCGTCACCGGCTGATAATAATCCGTAACGGCTAGCAGATCCGACTGCCGCTCGGGCAACACATGATACGAATGGACGAAGTACACATGTCCTTCCTCCAAGCCATTGAACAATGGATGCGGCTGAAGAAACTGCAGCTTGTTCCAACCCATGTGCGGAACCTTGTAGTCGCCTTGGAAACGAGCAACCCGCCCGGGAAGCAGGTTCAACCCTTCATTCCGACCATGTTCCTCACTCTCAGCGAACAGCAACTGCATACCAAGGCAGATGCCGAGCAACGGCTTGCCGGACTGCGCATAGTAACGGACCGCATCGCCAAGGCCTGTCTCCTGCAGGTTGTGCATCGCATCACCGAATGCGCCAACGCCAGGCAGAATCGCCCCGTCGGCCTGCATCAGCACGCCCTCATCAGACGTCACTACCGCGTCCACCCCAAGGCGCTCCACAGCCTTGCTGACGCTGTGCAGATTGCCCATGCCGTAATCGATAATAGCGATCACGTTAGAGCACTCCCTTCGTGGACGGAACACCGGTCACGCGTGGATCAATCGACGTTGCTTCGTCCAGCGCACGTCCGAGCGCCTTGAAGATCGCCTCCACCATATGATGGGTGTTCTGGCCATAGTGAACAATGACATGCAGCGTAATTCTCGCTTCCAGCGCGAACTTCCACAGGAACTCATGCACGAGCTCGGTTGTGAAGCTGCCGACTTGGTTCGATGGGAATGTAGCTCGGTACTCCAAGTGCGGTCGATTGCTAATGTCGATCGCCACTTGTGCAAGCGCCTCATCCATCGGCACGAACACGTTGGCGTAACGCTTTATACCGCGCTTGTCACCCAGTGCTTCCTTGAGCGCATGACCGAGGCAGATGCCGATATCTTCGGTTGTATGGTGATCATCGATATCGATGTCGCCCTCCGCCTCGACCTTCAGATCGAACTGGCCGTGCTGGGTGAAGAGATCCAGCATATGGTTCAGAAACGGAACGTCGGTACTAATCTCCGAGATGCCGCTCCCGTCTACGTTGAAGTTTAACTTGATGTTCGTTTCGTTAGTCTTGCGGTCGATTCCCGCTGAACGGGATCGGTTCGATTCGGTGGTCATGTTACTTCTTCCCTTCCTTCTCGAGACGAATTTGGATCGCTCTGGCGTGAGCTTCCAGCCCTTCATGCTTGGCAAGCGTAATGATCGCCTCGCCATTCGCCAACAATGCTTCCTTGCTGTAAGAAATGACACTCGATTTCTTCAAGAAATCGTCGACGTTAAGCGGTGACGAGAACC
Organism: Paenibacillus sp. P4_E11; assembly: GCF_056401635.1. Lineage (NCBI taxonomy): Bacteria > Bacillati > Bacillota > Bacilli > Caryophanales > Paenibacillaceae > Paenibacillus > Paenibacillus sp. P4_E11. The sequence continues at coordinate 46,435 of NZ_JBFUIX010000039.1, forward strand.
GGGCGGTGCCGTTCGTCGGCAGCACATGATTCGGTCCGGCGAAGTAATCGCCGACCGGCTCCGAGCTGTAGGCGCCGAGGAAGATGGCGCCCGCGTTCTCGATGCGGCCGAGCAGGCCGAATGGCTCGGCGACGAGCAGCTCGAGGTGCTCCGGCGCCAGCCGGTTCACCGTGTCGAGCGCCTCGTCCAGGCTGTCCGCGAGCAGCACGGCGCCGCGGTCGCGGATCGACGCGGCGGCGATGTCGCGTCGCGGCAGTGCTGCGAGCTGGCGCGCGACCTCGGCCGCGACCGCCTCGGCGAGCGGGCGCGACGTCGTCACGCACAGCGCGGACGCCATCTCGTCGTGCTCCGCCTGCGACAGCAGGTCCGCGGCGATGTACGCCGGATCCGCGCTGTCGTCCGCGAGCACGACGATCTCGCTCGGCCCGGCGATCGAGTCGATCGCGACGACGCCGTACACCGCGCGCTTCGCCAGCGCGACGTAGATATTGCCCGGGCCGACAATTTTGTCGACCGGCTTGATGCTGGCGGTGCCGTAGGCGAGCGCGCCCACGGCCTGCGCCCCGCCGACCCGGTACATCTCGCGGATGCCGGCTTCCGCCGCCGCCACGAGGATGTACGGGTCGATGTCGGCTTGGCCGTTGGTCGCCGGCGGCGTCACCATCACAATCTCTGGCACCCCGGCCACTTGGGCGGGGATCGCATTCATAAGCACGGACGACGGATACGCCGCCTTCCCGCCGGGCACGTACAGGCCGACTCGCTTCAGCGGACGGATAATCTGCCCGAGCAGGCTGCCGTCCGGCTGCAGGTCCATCCACGAGGTACGCGCCTGCTTCTCGTGGAAGCGGCGGATGTTCGCCGCCGCCTGACGGAGTGCCGCGACGAACGCCTCGTCTACGCGGCTGTAGGCCGCTTGAATCTCCGCTTCGGTGACGCGGAGCCGCTCCGGTTCGACCCGCACGCGGTCGAACTGCTCACTGAACCGCGCTACGGCCGCATCGCCCTCGGCTTGCACTTGCGCCAGAATCGTGCGCACCGTCTCATTTTGTTCCGCCGTGCCATATTCCACTTCACGTGCCAAGGCGAATTCCTTGGCCGGTATAATGCGCATGTCTACCCCTCCAATCAATTGCTATCGCTACATCCCATCTATCACTCTGGCCGTTCCAAGTGGGTGGAGGTTCAAGCCAAAACTCGCCAGGGTCCTCTTTTTCACTTTCCACTCCTCGGTCCACAATGAATCGACCTCCAACAACCACCGCTACACGCGTCCGCTCACCGGGATCACCTGTTGCAGCCGATCGCACATTTGTTGAATCGCTTCGTTCTTCATCCGGTAACTGACCCGGTTGGCAATGAGCCGACTCGTAATTTCCGCAATCGTCTCCATCTCCACTAGCCCGTTCTCGCGAATCGTATTCCCGGTTTCCACCAGATCAACGATGCGGTCAGCCAAGCCAATCAAGGGAGCCAGTTCCACATTGCCGTTCAGCTTAATAACTTCCACCTGCTGGCCCTTCTCACGGAAGTATTGCGAAGCCACGTTCGGAAACTTGCTGGCAACGCGCGGATTAAGCACCGGTTGCCAGTCGGGCAAGCCAATCACCGAGAATCGGCAGCGCGCGATGCCCAAGTCGATCAGCTCATATACGTTGCGATTCTCTTCCATCAGCACGTCCTTGCCGACTACGCCCAGATCAGCCACGCCATATTCGACATATGTCGGAACGTCCGCCGGCTTCGCGATAATGAATTCCATACCCAACTCATGGGCCGGGATAATAAACTTCCGCGTGTCGTCCAGATCCTCCGGAATCGGGATACCTGCTTGGTGGAACAACCTGCTTATATGTTTGACAATCCGTCCCTTGGGGACCGCCACTTTCAATATATCGCCCATGGAGCGCCGCCTTCCTGTATACACGATTACATGAAATCAATTACATCGTCGTACCGGATACCCTGGTACGTATAGCTTCCATCCTGCCCCAGCTCTACCTTCGCGTTCTCAGCTACACCCTGCACACGCATCGTCTCCACCATTACGCCTTCTCGAGCGCGCATCTCCCGCGCACAATCGAGTGCAGCTTGCAGTTCAGTTGGTGCATACCGAATTAGAATTCGGAAAGGAGCGTCATCCGGTATATCCCCGATCACTTCCATAATCCGATTCGTCTTCAGGGCGAAGCCCGTCGAGGGTGCCGGACGATGGAACTGCTGGAGCAGATTGTCGTACCGTCCCCCGTTGCATACGGGAAATCCGAGATCCGAGGAATATCCTTCGAACGTCATCCCAGTATAGTAAGAGAAGTCTCCGATCATCGTCAGATCAATCAGCACATACTCGCTTACGCCGTAAGCCTTCAGCACGTCCCATACTTCGCACAGATGCTGAATCGCGTCTCGCGCTGTCCGCTCTTGCGTCAGTTGGCGAGCTTGCTCACATATCTCTTCGCCGCCCCGCAGCCGCAAGATGCCTTCAAGTTCACCGCGCACACCATCGGATAGGTCGTATTGACGCAACAACGCTCGATAGCCGACATGATCACGCAATAGCAGTCTATCTTTCAATGCGTTCTGATCATTCTCCCGATCCCGCAGCGTATCCCGGAACAGACCGTTCAGGAATCCTACATGTCCCAACGCAATCTTGAATTTCGGCACGCCCGCTGCCTTCAAGCAAGCAATCGCCAGCGCCACGACTTCGGCATCCGCTTCAGCGGAGGAATCTCCGATCAGCTCCACCCCGGTCTGGAAAAACTCTGCTTCCCGACCTGCTTCCTCCTCGAACGCACGGAACACGTTAGCGTGGTAGGAAAGCCGTAACGGCAGTGGATGATCCTTCAGCAAGGAAGCCGCAACACGCGCGATCGGAGCAGTTATATCGGACCGCAGCACGACAGTCGTCCCCCGTTTGTCTAACAGCTTGAACAGTTTCTTATCGGATGTAGAACTCGCAGCACCGACCGTATCGTAATATTCCAACGTCGGCGTAATAATTTGTCGATATCCCCAACGCTGCATGCAATCCAGCAAATTGGCTTCAATGCGTCTGAGCTTGGTTACCGCTTCTGGCAAATAATCCTTGACGCCGGTCGGCTTTTCGAACACTTTTGGTTTGGACATCCCCATTCACCTCTTCATGACGACTATCTGTCTATTTCAACCGAAACGCTTTATCGCAATAATGTGCTACCATATTACCATGCTACCAAAGTAAAGATATGTGTTAGTTTACCACGTGTCGCTTGAACTCGTCAACGCACAACTCCCTACTGTTCCCTAACAAGCAAACAACCGGAGGCACCGCCCCCGGCCATCTCCTGCTGCTATGATTCCTGATTGTTCGATCCTTCTCTGATGACCCTGAGTGGATTCCCCGCTACAAAACTACCCGCCTCAACGTCCTTGTGCACCACACTACCAGCTCCTACGATCGCGTTATCGCCAATCGTAACCCCTGGCAATACCGTCACGTTCGCGCCGATCATCACATTCGAGCCTATCGTAATGGTTCCTAACCGATATTCCTTGATCAGGTATTCGTGCGTTAATAACGTGGTATTGTAGCCGATGATCGTATTGCTGCCTACATGAATCTTCTCTGGAAAAAAAACATCGACCATCACCATCAGCGCAAAAGCCGTCTGTTCTCCAACCTTCATTCCCAGCACACGACGGTAAATCCAGTTTTTCACCGGCAGCGATGGGCAGTAGCGGGAAATTTGAATGAAGATGAAATTACGCACTGCCTTGAACTTACTGACAGTGCTGTACATTTGCCACAATGCATTCGGTCCATCTACCGGATATTGTTCCGTCTTTCTCAAGGCCGTTCCCTCTTTTATCCTACAATCTCGATTAATTCCCGTATGTCGTGTATCAGATAAGTCGGATCGTACTTACGGAGATGCGCTTCACCCTTCAATGACCAAGCCACAGCTACACTAGCTACACCCGCCTCATGGGCTGCGATAAGATCATACTGACTATCGCCTACCATCAGCGACTCCGTAGCAGACACATTCAGCTGTCCCAGCGCCTTAACGATCATCTCTGGATTCGGTTTGCCCTGCGCTACGTCTTCCACCGTCACAATCGTCTCCATGAATGAGTCCAACCCGCACAGCTTCAGTCCCATCAGTGTTGTCGCCCGCATTTTGTTCGTACATACGCCCATCCGAATTCCTCTTGCTTGGAGCTCCGCCAATGCTTCCCGAACATAAGGGAATTGTGTAACTAGCTCGTCATGCTTGGCCACATTGAACGCTCTATATTTTACAACCAAATCTTCAATCTGCTCAAGTCCGGTGAAAAATTTGATCTGTTCGTACAAGGAGAAGCCCATATGAGGAATAATGTCTTCCCGTGTGTAGACTTTCTTGGTAATGCCTTCCAACGTATGCAGAAACGATTGAATGATCAATTCATTCGTGTCCACGATCGTCCCATCCAAATCGAAGAGAACGGTTGTAATCTTGCCCATGCTGTGTATTCTCCCCTATCCAAGCTAATGTTAAATCCCTTCGCCCGTATCGATAGCAGTGTCACTTACCCGTGTTGAACGAATCGGATCGGCGTACTTCTCACTTGACCATCCTTTGCGTCTTCTCACTACAATCAGCACAATGGCCGCAATAATGATTAGAATAGCCAATAGCTGCGAAATTCTTACGTTTCCATAATCCATTGAACCTGGTTCGAATACGACTGTCATCGGCATCCACAGGGCATCTATGAAGCTCTTGAACCATTCCGGCGCCGTGAAGGCGAGACTGTCTGTCCGAATTCCTTCAATAAAGAATCGACCGATTGAATACCAGATGAAGTAGCTGAAGAACAATTCCCCTGCACGGAGAAACTTTTGTCTTCGCAGTACGAGCAACAAGATCAACCCAACAAGATTCCACATCGATTCATATAGAAACGTAGGATGATAGAACTCCCCCTGTATGTACATCTGATCCACGATAAAATTCGGCAAATGCAGCGAATCCCGAAGAAACGATTCTGTCACCGGACCGCCATGCGCCTCCTGGTTGACGAAGTTCCCCCAGCGACCGATCAGCTGTCCCGCGAGTAGCGACGGTGCACAAATATCGGCAATCCTCCAGAAGTTATAACCTCTGCGCCGGACAAAAATAACGGCCGCTATGATCGCTCCGATTAAGGCTCCATAGATAGCAATACCTCCATGCCAGATCGCGAATATCTCCCACAAATTGTTTTTGTAAGCATCCCACTTGAACGCGACGTAATAGATGCGCGCCCCAACAATCGCCGACGGAACCCCGATCAGTAGTAAATCCATGAAAAATTCCGGCACAATACCGTACCGCTTACCTTCCTGAATCGCAAGCAGTAGGCCGATTAGAGCCGCAGATCCCAGAATGATCCCATACCAGTGAACCGGTATCGGGCCTAGTGAGAAGGCGACCGGATTTAATAAAAAGTGCATAGATTAACTCCTTTCAAATATGCGGACCCAATATTTCCTCCGTCTCTTGAGGTTCCCGCAGACAGCCTTCAATCCCCTTCGTCCAGATCTCCTGCCAGTGTCTCCGTCAACTTATTCGTGAACTGTAGCGCCGCGTTATAGCCCATTCTCTTCAAGCGGAAGTTCATCGCCGCTACCTCAATAATGACGGCCAAGTTTCTACCGGGACGTACTGGAATGGTAACAAGAGGCAGGTCCGTATCGATAACCCGGGTCGTCTCTTCGTCCAAGCCCAACCGATCGTATTCCTTATCTTGTTGCCACGTTTCCAAGCGGATGACGAGCGTAATCTTCTTCACATTACGGATCGCGCCTGCTCCGAATAAAGTCATTACGTTAATGATACCGACTCCACGAATTTCCAACAAATGCTTAATAAGGTCTGGCGCGTTCCCGACGAGTATATTCTCCGCCACTTGACGAATTTCGACCGCATCATCAGCAATAAGCCGGTGCCCTCGCTTGACAAGCTCCAGCGCCGTCTCGCTCTTCCCGATTCCACTTGTCCCTGTGATCAGCATACCAATCCCGTATACGTCCACTAGAACTCCATGAATCGTCGTAGTCGGGGCTAGCTTATTTTCCAAAAAACCCGTTATTCGACTCACTAGAGTCGTCGTCGCCATCGAGGTGCGTAGAACCGGCATCCCGTACTTATCCGCCTCTTCCAGCAGTTCGGTTGGCGCTGTCATGCCCCGAGTTATACAGAAGCAAGGTGTTATTTCCTCCGAGCACATCCGTTGCATCCGGTCTCGGCGCTCTTCGGCTGTGAGCGTCTCGAAGAAGGTCAGCTCCGTCTTACCTAGAATTTGCACACGCTCTCTCGGGTGGTAGGCGAAATACCCAGCCATTTCCAAACCCGGACGGTACAGATCTGCTACGTGAATCAAACGGCTCTGTCCGTCTCCTCCGGCTAACACTTCCAGTTGAAATGCCTGCACGAGATCAGACACCTTCGTCTTTTTCCCCATCATCTAATCCCCTTATGCCAGAACCGGCATTTCTGCATGCGCGGATCCTCTCATATGTCCATTCCCTACTTTATTCCATATAGCCATCGTAACGAAAATACGGAATGAAAGCAACCGTCATACAACCACCCGACATCTGTCGTGCCCTATTCATGACGAGTATGGGTCATTAAAACGCCCCAGAACTAGTAAAGGGCCAGCACTAGGCTGACCCTTCTTCATTCCTGATTAGCTCAAGAATACGTTCTTTTCTGTTTCTTTGTCGAAGATGTGGACCTTGTTCATGTCAACTGCCAACTTCACGCTCATGCCATCCTTGAAGGCTGTGCGGGAGTTCAGACGAGCAACAACCGGGTTTGGTCCGATGCCGTTCAAGTACAGTTGCATTTCGTGACCCAAGTTCTCTACTACTTCGATGTTCCCGTTCACGATGCTGTTCGGGGAACCTTCCAGGAAGATCGGCTCATCGTGAAGATCTTCTGGACGAACTCCGAAGACGACTTCTTTGTTAATGTAGCCTTTTTCCTTGAGCAATTGTGCTTTGCCTTCTGGCAATAATACATCTACGCCACTCGCTTTGAAACGAACTTGACCGTTCGATTCGCTCAAGCTGCCTGTTACAAGGTTCATCGAAGGCGATCCAATGAAAGTTGCAACGTACATGTTAACTGGGAAGTTGTAGATTTCTTCAGGTGTAGCCGCTTGTTGAATGATCCCTTGGTGCATAACAACGATACGATCGCCCATCGTCATAGCTTCTGTTTGGTCATGCGTTACGTAGATGATCGTTGTTTCCAAGCGCTTGTGCAGCTTGTTGATCTCAGCACGCATCTGTACGCGGAGTTTGGCATCCAAGTTGGAGAGAGGTTCGTCCATCAAGAATACTTGTGGATCCCGTACGATAGCGCGTCCCAAGGCGACACGTTGACGTTGGCCCCCGGACAATGCTTTTGGTTTACGGTCGAGCAATACTTCGATATCGAGAATCTTAGCCGCTTGACGAACGCGAGCATCGATTTCAGCTTTCTTGAATTTACGCAATTTCAGACCAAATGCCATGTTCTGATATACGTTCATGTGCGGATATAGGGCATAGGATTGGAACACCATCGCAATGTCGCGGTCTTTAGGAGCTACATCGTTCACAAGGCGGTCGCCAATGTACAGTTCTCCAGAAGAAATTTCCTCCAAGCCAGCGATCATACGGAGAGTTGTGGACTTACCGCAACCGGAAGCACCTACGAGTACCAGGAACTCTTTGTCTTTAATCTCGAGGTTGAAGTCTTTTACTGTGTCTTCTGCAGCGCCTGGATATTTCTTCACGACGTGAGATAAGCGTACACCTGCCATGGATGATTCCCCCTAATAAATTATAAATTAATCTTAGATTTATCTTAACCTACCTCTTACCTTGTGACTATGCACATTGCTCACAAAAAAATTAGTTTCTTTTCGTCACTTTGTACAATAGTAAGGCAATATAGACGAGGACAGCGTGCCGGAAGTTCCGTACCTCCAGACCCGTCTCCTGCTTGAATTTATCCAACCTGTACAGCAACGTATTGCGATGAATGAATAGCCGCTTGGCGGTTTCGCTTACATTGCAATCCAGAGCAAGGAATTGCTCCAGTGTCGTCAACATTTCCAAGTCGAGCAGAGCATCCATTCGTTTCAAGACACGTTCTACAAACTCGACCTTCTCTTCCTCCGGAATCCAATGCAGCAGCTTCTCCATATGAAGCTTCCATGGCAAATGAATATATTCCGTTACATGGTAGGTTTGCCCAAGCGTAATCGCTTCACGGAGCCTGACAACCGTCTGCAGCGTCGACTTCGAAGGTCGAATCGGATAAGACACGGACAGATGGCACTCGCCTACCCATTCACTGGCCAGCATCTCATGCAACCCGTCACAGATCGACTCCAGCGTATCCTCCAACGCTTCTTCTTCCCCGTCGCCTTTCCCCGAGTCGCTTCCCGCTAAGAGCAGCGATTCCGGCACCAGGATCAGCCATTCCTTATCTAGTAACGGCAGTAATACGACATCCCCTTCGAAAAACGACTCCAGCAGCTTCTTCAACTCTTGGTAGCTTGTCTTCCGCTGATCGGAGTAATCCCCATACAATAAGATCGGGATCTTGGACGTGTAGAACGGGAATAAGGAGGCGACGGTCTCCGGCATTTCCCCTTCCGTAATGCCTGCTTCCAGCTCTTGAACGATCCAACTTCGAATAGCGCCCGCTTTCCTTTCATCATCCGATACGGGTGACAGCGATTGCAGCTTCTCCTGCGACCGGTATGCTTCAAGCGTCAGTTCCACCAACTGCTGCTCAGATGGCGTCAACAGCGGCTCGTCTATTACTAACGCATGCACGGAAGCAGCCTCTTTGTATAGGAAGAAGTAGCGAGAATGCTCATGCACAAAGCTTTTGGCGCTGAACACGGGACCTCCTGCAGTCATTCGGTTCCAATCTATAGTGGATAGCGAAGTCAGTCTAACTGCAGTGTTGAGAATTTGCTCCAATTGCTGTTTAATTAGATCCCAGTTGGTCACCTTCATCCCCCCGTCGTTGATCTACTCTTAATCATACACATTTTGAGGAGGGATGAAAACCTTTACCCCCTATCGCAGGCCGTTTCACGCAAAAACAAAAAACCTTCATCCTGTTAGAATGAAGGTCTTGATCACAATGTTGAAAAAATGGTGAGCCATGTAGGACTCGAACCTACGACACCCTGATTAAAAGTCAGGTGCTCTACCAACTGAGCTAATGGCTCATGAATGGATTCATGAGGTGAAAATGGTGGAGGATGATGGATTCGAACCACCGAACTCGTCAGAGAACAGATTTACAGTCTGCTGCGTTTGGCCACTTCGCTAATCCTCCATGGTATTGGTTTCCCCGGTTGTGAGTACCGCTATGCGTTATTCAGCCAAGGAAATACATGGTGGCTCGGGACGGAATCGAACCGCCGACACGAGGATTTTCAGTCCTCTGCTCTACCGACTGAGCTACCGAGCCATGAGTTGTACAGCTCTTACAGACAAAAAAAAATACAGGTACAACATATGCACTACTCTTTCATTTAATATGAGAGAGTTGTCGTGGTATTCGCCATAAAAAGAATGGCGGAGCTGACGGGATTCGAACCCGCGGTCTCCTGCGTGACAGGCAGGCATGTTGGGCCACTACACCACAGCTCCGCAATATAAGGTTGTCCCACGAGGGGAATGAAGATGGTGGAGGCTGAGGGGATCGAACCCCCGACCCTCTGCTTGTAAGGCAGATGCTCTCCCGGCTGAGCTAAGCCTCCGAATACTTGGTAGCGGCGGAGGGACTCGAACCCACGACCTCACGGGTATGAACCGTACGCTCTAGCCAGCTGAGCTACACCGCCAAGAAGATTGTAATTCCATAAAGTTTTACTCATATTGAAGATAAAACTACGGAGAGGAAGGGATTCGAACCCTTGCGKCTGTTACACCCTAACGCTTTAGCAAAGCGCCCCCTTCGGCCTCTTGGGTACCTCTCCATACAGAGATTTTATTCTCTGAAAACTAGATGCGAAAGCGGTAACGAGCCGCGATTGTGTAACTGGTCACTCCGGGTAAGAGTGAATAGGATAAGCCCTCGACCGATTAGTATTCGTCAGCTCCACACATTACTGCGCGTCCACCCCGAACCTATCAACCTCGTCGTCTACAAG
>NZ_JBFUIX010000040.1:0-56371 GCF_056401635.1 Paenibacillus sp. P4_E11
ATATTAAGCACTCCACATGTGTAGAGTGCTGTGACAGATTCATTTATATGACACAATAAACATCATCAACAGCTTCGTTATAAAAATGATCGGATAAAATCCATCATTCTGCGGTAAGCGCTGTAATCCGTGAATGTGCAGTGACCCATGCCGCTTACTTCTATATATTCCACCTGTAATTCACGTTCCCTCATTCGGTGAACCAAGACATCGGAATGCCGTTCCTTATTGACGGCCATATCTCGATCACCATGGACAATTAAATAAGGGATGTCGGGAAGTGATCCTACCAGATGTACCGGTGAATGCTCCTGCAGCACTTGCTCCAATGGTTCGATGTAATGGCCGAAAGCACTATGTATGGTACGGGGGAGATCGTCTCTCTCGGTTGAATGGAACGGTAGATCCGCAACCGGACAGTTGGCTGCACATGCAGCGACAGGGCGCTTAGCGTATCGTGTATACACGAGTGCGCTTCCTCCACCCATGCTTCCCCCTCTAAGAATCAAAGGTATTTGATCGTCCAGATCGAACTCTTCGTACACGCGATCGATCAATACATCCACGGTTGTACAGGCTTCACGATTCATCCATGACCATGGACCATAGTAAGGAAACACGTTTAATGCCCCCGCATCCGCCAACTCCAACTCATCGATAGTTGGCTCCTTTTTCATCTGCGAATATCCTAACCCATGAAATTGTACGACGACTCCTTTGACAGGTTTCCGCAGTATCGAATCCCCAATCCAAGCAAACTTGTTAATATCCTCCATACATGTTTCCTCCAAATTTCAAAATAGACCTTCACCTTGAATAATACCTTATTAATGATATATGACAATCACTAATCCTATCTCATTTTAAAAGCCCATGGTCAGTCCGCTGCACGATCGTGCCCGTTACTTCAATGAAAAAGGCAGCCTATTATCCCGCGGCTGCCTTGAATGCATTGATTGAACTATTGTACCCGATAGTTCAATGCTCCAGCTTTTCTTTAGAAACTAGTTGTTCAAGAGAAGTTGGGTAAATTGATTTGATTAGTTCTAAGACAGCCTTTGCGTAGTCCTGTATTTCTTTTTGAGCATCATGTTCTAATCGTTGTACCAAGAAATTAGCAACCGATTGAACGGATGCGGTCCAATACCAACGGACATACATTCCATATGAGGGTAAGAACAACCGAGCTTGTTCAGCGCAAATTCCATCTGCCAATGCCTGCTCATACTTTTTCATCCCTAGTTCGATATATGCCAACAATTCCTGTGTATGTTTCTCACCAAGTTCCCAGGAAATTATGTCTCCACTGCCCTGTTTGGAGTTCTCGGGCTTTGATCTCCATTCATCCGCATTTGGGGTATAAAAAACTGGCTCTTCGGTTATGTAACGGCGACTCGATTCGTTCCAGGCATCTAAACTATCGCCAGTGCCTTCATAATGAGCCGAACCAACTACATACTTCCACCATTGTCTTGCGACCATTAGTGGCGCGTACACCTCAAACTGTGCTACAGCATGCCGAAAGGGTGAGGTATGGCCTTCACGAGCTAGAAACTTAATGAGTTTTATATCTCTCTCACTAAGCTCTAATGATTCCTTTGCATATGAGACACGAGCTGCATTAACGACAGTTAAATCGGATCCCATGTGATCTACTAGCCGTACATAACCTTCATTAAGCACTTTAACATATGACATTTTGCTTTCTCCCCCTTTATGTTATTACCAATTTCTTCATAAATACTACTAATTCCTTCAAAGGTTACACTAAAGAAATCTGCCCGTTAATGGTTCATCGCCAGCCTAATACTTTATTTACTCACTACAACTTTATTTTCTTCTAACTTATGGTATTGTCAATACTTTCCGGGTTCGGTATAATTATAACTATTGAATTTGTTTTATATTATAAAACTGTGTTTTGAGAAAGGTCATTAATCGAACATGCCCATCATTCAAGCTATTGATCGAGCAATGAGAATCATCGATTTATTCACGGAAGCTACCCCTTCTCTGAAAATAACAGAAATCAGCGAGCAGGTGGGCTTGCATAAGAGCACGGTTCATTCCTTGCTCAAGACGCTGATGATGCACGGGTATATCGCTCAGGATGCGGACACCGGTAAGTATAAGCTCGGCCTGACATTTCTGGTCAAGAGTGGACTTGTGCTAGGCTCGATGGACATCCGAACGATAGCCTTACCGCATATGAAGGCGATCTCCAGTCGGACAGGACAGACGGTGCATTTGGTCATTCTGGACGGTCAAGAGGGTGTCTATATTGAGAAAGTAGAAGGTGCGCTTGCGGCCATCCGCTACTCTCGCATTGGACGAAGAATTCCTTTGCACAGCAGTGCCGTTGGGAAAGTGCTGGCTGCTTTTCGCGAGGGGGAGACGTTGAAGAGGCTGCTGATAGGCTACCAGTACGTCCAACAAACTCCATTCACGATTACAGACCATGATGCTTTTATGCTTGTGCTCGATCAAGTACGGACTCAAGGTTATGCTGTGGACGATCAAGAAAATGAACTAGGTGTTCGCTGCGCTGCAGTTCCTATTCGCCAATATGGGGGAGAAGTTGCGGCGGCTATCAGTATTTCTACGATGGTGGCAAGTGTAAGCGAGGATCAACTGGAAGAGTACGTACGGTCGATTCAAGGTGAAGCCGATGCAATCTCCGCTGTTCTGGGTTATCGAATTCAGTCACGTTGATGGAACAGTGGTTAATATTATAGTCTAAATGGAGGCGCTTACATGAATCTGGTAAGATTGAAAAATGAGCATGGTACGGTCCAGTTAGCTGCTCAACTGGATAGCGGTGAGATGTGTGGGCTACCATTCGGACATATGTTCGAGCTGCTTCGTAAGGCTGCTGCTGCGAATCAATCCCCTATGCAATGGATTCAGGACTACTTGCAACAAGGTCAGGCTGTGGAGTTGACGGGTATATCAACGCTCCAATTGCTTACACCCATCGAAGCTCCGGAAGTATGGGCGGCTGGCGTCACGTACCAGAAGAGTCGCGAGGCGCGGAATTATGAAGCGACGGAAGGGCGGCTTGATGCAGCTACATTTTACGATAAAGTGTATGACGCCGTGAGGCCGGAGCTGTTCATGAAATCAACGGCAGCGAGAACCGTTGGCCCTGGTGACTATGTTCGTCTGAGGAGTGACTCCAACTGGCAAGTACCAGAGCCGGAGCTGGGGCTGGTGCTCGACATCGAAGGAACGATTGTCGGGTACACGATCGGCAACGATATGAGCTGCCGCGATATCGAAGGGGAGAATCCGCTATATTTGCCACAAGCTAAGATATGGAGTCGTTCCTGTTCCATAGGCCCAGCGATTCGACTGGCAGAAGCCGTGCCGGACCCGTATGCGTTGCAGATCAGCTGCTGTATCTACCGTGAGGGTACGCTCCACTTTGAAGGGACCGCCAGTACGGGGCAGTTGAAGCGCAGGCTCGAAGAGTTGGTCGGATTTCTGAAGCGTGACAACGATCTGTTCGAAGGGACAGTCTTATTGACAGGAACTTGTATCGTTCCACCGAATGATTTCACCCTAAGAGACGGAGATCGTGTTGAGATTTCCATCTCCAGCCTAGGGACGCTCGTTAATGAAGTAAGGGGAGGTCATGAAGCATGAGCACATTTGCAGAGGGAAACACTTATTCGAACTATATAGCGGGGGAATGGATCGTTTCTTCAAGCAGGAAGACGGTTCCAAGCCTGAATCCTGCTGATCGACGTCAGGTGGTAGGTCACGTCCAGCTGTCTAACAAGGAGGATGTGGACCGAGCGGTAACTGCTGCGAAACAAGCCAGTCTCGTATGGAAGCACATGTCGGGGGCAGCAAGAGGAGAACTGCTGTATAAAGCGGCCAATGCGTTGGAGCGGAGATTAGAGGAAGTCGCCGAGACGATGACCCGCGAGATGGGCAAGACGTACCCCGAAGCGAAGGGGGAGACGGCTCGTGGTGTCGCCATCCTGCGGTATTATGCGGGAGAAGGCATGCGCAAGGTAGGGGATGTCATCCCGTCTACGGACAGCGAGGCGCTGATGTTCACGACGCGGGTGCCGCTTGGTGTTGTAGGAGTCATTGCCCCATGGAATTTCCCGGTTGCGATTCCCATATGGAAGATGGCGCCTGCGCTCGTCTATGGCAACTGTGTGGTGCTGAAGCCGGCTCTGGAAACATCGGTGACCGCGGTCAAATTAATGGAGTGCCTGGCTGAAGCTGGTTTCCCGGCTGGGGTAGTGAGCCTCGTTACGGGTAGCGGTTCCTTGATCGGGCCAGCTCTTGTCGAGCATCCGGAAATAAGAGGAATCACATTCACAGGTTCGAATGAAGTAGGCAAGTCTGTCGGGCAAGCGGCGCTCGCGCGCGGCATTAAGTACCAGCTCGAGATGGGCGGCAAAAACCCGATCCTCATCGCTGATGACGCTGATCTTGATCTAGCTGTTGAAGCGACGGTCAGCGGCGGTATCCGTTCCACCGGACAGAAATGTACGGCTACGAGTCGAGTTATCGTCATGCGGCAAGTGTATGAGCCGTTCAAGGAGAAGCTGCTTGCGAAGGTGAAGCAATTGACGGTTGGCAACGGGATGGATGCAGGATCTTGGCTTGGACCTTGCGTGAGCGAAAAACAGATGAATACGGTACTGCAATACGTTCAGCTTGGCGTTGAAGAAGGCGCACAACTGCTGTACGGCGGTTCAAGACGGGAAGAAGGGGCGCTGGCCCACGGCTATTTTGTGGAACCGGCGGTATTCGATGGTGTGTCTTCGGACATGAGAATTGCTCAGGAGGAAATATTCGGGCCCGTTCTCACGCTTATTCCGGCGAATACGCTGGAAGAGGCTGTTCAACTGGCTAACGATGTCGAGTACGGGCTGAGCGCTTCGATCTACACAAAGGATATCGGACGCATGCTTACCTTTATCCGGGATATGGAAGCCGGCCTCGTGCGAATTAATGCTGAGACCGCTGGCGTTGAGTTGCAAGCTCCGTTCGGCGGGATGAAACAGTCCAGCTCGCATTCACGGGAGCAAGGGCAAGCTGCGATTGAATTTTTCACCGATGTGAAAACCGTATTCGTAAAGGCTTAGTGAAAATAGGGGAATGAGATGGGATGGCGATGTGGCGATGAGTTCCGGTTCATCTGAATTTGAAGAAGTGTTGGGGCCGGATGATGAACGGCTGTACGACATTCGGACAAACGCTCCGGGGCCTCAGGGACAGCTGCCTCTGACGCCTGAATTACTAACGGACAGCCCAAGTGGCGATCTGTTCGGTATGTCCCAGAACGTGGGGATGGGCTGGCAGCCGTCACGTCTGCTGGGCAAGCAAGTGTTAATTCTTAGTACACAGGGTGGCATACGTAGCGACGATGGTCAGCCGGTTGCGCTTGGTTACCATACGGGTCATTGGGAGATCGGACTGTTGGCCAAAGCGGCTGCGGAAGAGATCTCTTCACATGGAGGCGTACCGTTCGCTGCAGCTGTGAGCGATCCGTGCGACGGTCGTACACAAGGCACAACTGGCATGTTTGACTCCTTGCCTTACCGCAACGATGCCGCGATTGTTCTTCGCCGGTTGATCCGCTCGCTGCCTACGCGTAAGGGAGTCATAGGCGTCGCTACATGTGACAAGGGGCTGCCCGCGATGATGATCGCTCTTGCCTCCATGCTGGACTTGCCGGCTGTGCTCGTGCCGGGCGGAGTCACGCTCCCGCCGGAGTCAGGTGAAGACGCCGGTAAGGTCCAGACGATCGGCGCTCGCTATGCAGCAGGGGAGCTCAGCCTGGAGGACGCGGCCGATCTCGGTTGCCGCGCCTGTGCATCCCCCGGCGGCGGCTGCCAGTTCCTCGGCACAGCCGCAACGGCGCAAGTGGTCGCCGAGGCGCTGGGGCTTACGGTGCCGCATGCGGCACTGGCCCCGTCCGGCCAGCCGGTGTGGCTGGAGCTGGCCCGGCAGTCTGCGCGAGCCGTGATCACGATGGAGAAGCGCGGGACCCGCATCCGCGACATCGTGACGGAAGGAGCCATCGCCAACGCCATGGCTGTGCATGCGGCCTTCGGCGGCTCTACGAATTTGCTGCTGCACATACCAGCCATCGCTCATGCGGCACAACTGCCGCTACCGACCGTGGAAGACTGGAGTGCTGTCAACCGTAAGGTACCACGGTTAGTGAGCGTGCTGCCGAATGGACCTGTCCATCATCCGACCGTTCGGGTGTTTCTCGCTGGAGGCGTTCCTGAGGTGATGCTCCACCTGCGCAAGCTAGGGGTGATCGACGAGTCGGTGATGACTGTTAGCGGGTCCACGTGGGGAGAAGTGCTCGACTGGTGGGAGCATTCGCCCCGACGTAAGAAGATGAGGGAGCGTCTGCTCACGGTGGACGGGATTGACCCGGATACGGTCATCATGAGCCCGGAACGGGCTGCTGCTCGTGGATTGACGTCAACGGTTACGTTCCCGACCGGGAATCTCGCTCCAGAGGGCGCCGTAATCAAATCCACCTCAATCGATCCGTCGGTTGTGGGGGAAGATGGCGTGTACCGTCATACGGGTCCAGTAAAGGTGTACACAACTGAGCGCTCCGCGATTGCAGCGATCAAGTCCGGGAAGATCAAGGCCGGAGACATCATGGCGCTGATCGGGCGCGGGCCTTCCGGCACGGGGATGGAGGAGACGTATCAGCTGACGTCAGCCTTGAAGCATTCCTCCTATGGCAAGCATGTTTCCCTCATTACCGATGCCCGGTTCTCCGGAGTCTCGACGGGGGCGTGTATCGGTCATATCGGGCCGGAAGCGCTGGCCGGCGGACCGGTGGGCAAGCTGAGAGACGGCGACATTGTCAGCCTGACGATCGACTGCAGGCAGTTGACGGGCAGTCTGGATTATATCGGGGATGCGGGGCATCGTTTGTCGCCAGAAGAGGGGGCCGCCGTGTTGGCTGGGCGTGCGCCCCATCCCGATCTTGCGCCCGACCCCGGCTTGCCGGACGATACCCGCTTGTGGGCGGCGCTGCAGTCGGTCAGCGGAGGCACTTGGCGCGGCAGCGTGTATGACGTGGACCGAATCGTGCAGGTACTCGAGGCGGGGAAGAGAGCATTGGGCTTGATGTGAGGGAGCTAGAAGCTTGTCCGACGAAAGCAAATCCGTGAATATGGATTCATTGTTACAGTTATTGCGGGAAAGGGATGGTACTCCACCGCTGTTGAAATCATGGCCCTTGGATTGTAATCAAGTCGTGGTTGGGCCAAGATTTCAAAGGCGGCCGTAAACTCTACGTACCATTCCCTCTTCCCTCCATAACCCAATGAATCCATATTCACGAAAATCAAATCGCCAGACAGACTCCTAGAAGAGAATGAATAATGACAAGAAGGGCCTGACCAGATATTCCGGTCAAGCCCTTTTTTCTTACATGTCCGCGTCTCGCTGGAACAGCAGCAAGGGCATCTTGAATATATAGGCGACGCCGATGAAGACGCCAACCGCCATGCCGAGCAGGACAAGCACGCTGCTTAGCGACAGTCCGCCCACGCCGGTGATGATGTTGGCGATGTTGCAGCCGGGCGCGATGCGCGAAGCAATACCCATTATGAGCCCGCCGCCGATTGCGTAGGGCAGCCGCGACTTCCGCGGGAAGCGGAGCTTGAAGCTCCCGCTCAACAGGGAAGAGGCAAAGGCGCCGACGACGAGGAAGATCACGAGTGTCTCCTCAGGCCCGAGCCCGATACGAGGAAAGTCGGCGAACAGCGCATTCAAGTACGTGTTGTTCGTCACGAGGTCTTCCCCGAACAGCAAGGATAGTGCCGTTGCACCAATGCGTGTCTCCGGCCCGGTAATGCCGACGTTCGACATCAGCACGAATTGGACGATAGCGACGAGGCCGATCAGGAACGCCACAAGGCGAATATCCCAGTGGCTTTGACGCAGCGGGTTACGCTCCCAATCCGTCAGCGACTCCCGTACGCCATTCCAGAATGATGCCCATCCGAAACGATAGAGCGAGATGCCTACGATAATCGCTACGATGGCAACGGGCACAACCCAGAACGGTAGCGGCCACGAATACAGCGTATATCCTTTGTCAACAACAGTCAGCGGTTCAAGCGTATCGCGACCCCATGGATCGTAGAGGAAGGCGAACAGCAGATTGCCGATAATGGCGAAGAGCAGGACGATCCAGAACTGCACATAGCCCATTCCGCAGCGGTACAGCGTTCCTGAGCCGCATCCTCCGGCGATCGTCATACCGATACCGAACAGCAAACCGCCGAGCAGATTCGCTCCTCCGAGAGGAACGACCCACAACTCCGATACGTCCCTCAATCCGAGCGTTAGCACTAAGCCCCAGCCGAGCAGGGAGGTAGCGATCAGGACGATAACGCCGTTCAAGATGCGCGTATCACGGACGCTGATCCAATCTCGAATCGAGGCAACGAAGCAGAAGTCCGCCTTTTGCAGCAGGAAGCCGTAGAAGAAACCGAATGCGCCTGCAAGTAAAAAGACATCCCATGTATATGCCATTGTGTAATCCTTTCTTACCTGTGTCTAGTTACGGTTAAGCTTTTCGAATGAAAATATGATAATTGCCGTTTTTCTTCGCCACGCCGAGGAATTCGCCGTATTTGTTCATCTTCACGGCTGCCGGAATCGTCTTGGTCGCGATGGAGTGGTCCGTAATCTCGACAACGATCTCGCCGGACTTCGCTTTCTTCAAGCCAGCCAAGGCCAAATTCAATGTATGCGGGCAAACTTCGCCGATCGCGTCAATGATGTGGTCGGTCTTCAACTCTAGCAACTGCTGCTCCGATAAGCTCATAGTTGGTTGCTCCTTCTTAATTATAATTTTGATGTAGAAAGAGGGGGGCCCTCTTCAAGTCCTGTCGTCGTTTCCAACCCGGACGATTGCCAATCGAGCATGCCGCCCAGATGGTTGTGCACCCGATCGAATCCATTGGATAAGAAAAATTTGCTCACTTCGAGACTACGCCGTCCGCTGCGGCAGACGAAGACGTATTCCTTCGTCGTATCCATCGTTTCCAGCAAGTCGATAATATCGCCCATTGGGATGAGCGGGATGCCCGGGATATGAGCAACTTCATATTCTTCCGGTTCGCGGACATCGATAACGATCGTCGAACGGTCGGCTTGACCGAGCAAATCACGTAGTTGCTTGGAATCCAGATGAGGGATGCCCTCGATGAGTTGTGTCATGCTGTTGTTCCTCCGTCTCCTGTTACTTCACGATTTCGGTATCGTCTGCATTGCCCCATTCCGCCCATGCGCCTTCATAAGGTGCTACATCCGAATAGCCCAACAATCTAAGGGTGAAGTAAGTATGGGCACCGCGGATGTTCGTCTGGCAGTAAGGAACGATCGTTTTGTCTTTCACGACGCCTACATTTTCGTAAAGAGCTTTCAGCTCTGGGTAGTTTTTGAATTTTGGCACACCGTCAGCGGCGTTCTGATCGATCGCGTCACTCCACTCTTTATTGACGGCCGATTTCAAATGACCGCCGTTCTTATTACCGCGAAGATCTTCACCGGAAAATTCTTTGGCGGAACGCACGTCAAGCAGCACGCAGCCTTTCAAATCAAGCTTTTGCAGTTCTTCCTTGGTCGTGATGAGCTTATCGTTTGGAACGGCTGTGAATTGACCTTTGGTTGCAACAGTCGGCACATCAACGGATACTTCTTTGCTTGCTGCTTGCCAAGCCGGGAAGCCGCCGTTCAACACTTTAACCTTGTCTTTCAGGCCATAATATTCTAACGCATAAAATACCCGAGTCGCCCCATTACCGTTGCCTTCATCATAAAGCAATACAGTTGTGTCAGCGTTCACGCCAAGATTGCGGAATAGTTCGGTGAATTTATCCTTGTCTACGATCGTGTTGTTCTTCGTATCCTTGAGTTGTCCGGAGTTAAACGCGATCGCGCCGGGAATGTGGCCGGCCTCATATCCCTTGGAGCGCACGTCGAGTATACGTACGTTCGCATCCTTCGCGTGTTCTTCCACCCACTTCACATCTGCCAAC
Organism: Paenibacillus sp. P4_E11; assembly: GCF_056401635.1. Lineage (NCBI taxonomy): Bacteria > Bacillati > Bacillota > Bacilli > Caryophanales > Paenibacillaceae > Paenibacillus > Paenibacillus sp. P4_E11. Next base: position 10,053 of record NZ_JBFUIX010000040.1, read on the forward strand.
AGCTGTGCGTTTGGATATGTGTTCGTAGCTTTCGTATCTCCCTTAACAGGTGACCCTGCAGGCGTACCGGCATTGGTCGTCGTTGTCGACGGTTTCTCTGAGCAAGCCGTCAGCACGATTAAGAGAGCGAGCAGCAGCATAGATAATTTGAGTTTCATTGAGGTTGAGCCCCTTTCGTCTAATAAAATGTTTCTTGCCGTATTCCTTGATCCTTTGTATAATAACATCAATTCCTATTGGTTTACAATGATTAATTTTTCAGGGATCTAAAGAAGGGGGATTCACCCAGAATGACACAGAGGAAGCTAATTTTAACGGGAATATGGATGATGGCATTACTGCTCTTCACAAGCGCTTGCGCCATGGAAACGAAGCAGGAAGCAGCTGAGAGATTGAATGGTGGATCAGCACGAAATGGCAGCGAGGCTGCTGCAGCTTGTCCGGAAGCCGGGAAACTTACAAGCATTCAACTATACGTTCCTAGTGAGAAGGAAAACAGCTTTTCAATCATTGATGTCGTGTCCGGCAAGCGCATATGTAAAGTGCCTGTGTCTGATGCGCCTTCGACCGTCATATTCTCCAGCACGATGCGTGAAGCGTATGTCGCTAACATGAACAGCAGCACGGTCTCGATCGTGAATACGCAGACGTTGAAGGTCGAGAAGGAAGTACCGGTCGGACCGATGCCACACGGTATGGCACTGTCGCCGGATAATAAGATGCTCTACGTAGCTGCCGTGGCCGATCAGTTCGTCTATATCGTCGATACGAAGGAAGGCAAGGAAGCCGGTACGATCGATCTAGGGCCAGGTGCGAAGACGAACTATCTAGCACTGTTCGGCAACCGCCTGTATGTCAGCGATCACGAGAACAACAAGATATATGCCGTGAACTTGCGTTCGAAGCAAGTTGAGCTGACATTGGCGACAGGCGGCATTCCGCGGGCGATCAAGCTTAGCGATGACGGGAAGACGCTTTATGCGCCAACGGCGAAGGGCAAGACACTTGAAGTGTACAACACGGACACTGGAGCTGTGCTGTCCAAGATTGAGACTGTGGAGGGAGCGACTGATGTTGTCGTGACGGAAGACGGAGCAACGGCTCTCGTCACCGGCATGGAAGGCAACGCGGTGGCGTTCGTAGATCTGAAGACGAAGACTGTAGTCAAGACATTAACCGGCCTCAGCGGGGCGAAGCATATTACGTTCAATCGCCAACAGACCAAGGCATATGTGACCCTCAGTGGATCGGATGAGATTGCTGTTATCGACACCACGACACGGGAAGTAGTGGATCGAATCAAGGTAGGCGCCACTCCTCACGGCATTCAGCTGAAAGCATTGCCAGGCATAGGCGGAAGCTGCTGATCCGCATAACAAATGCTCGCGATTGAACCACACGACTGGATGGCAGCTTCAAGACGGACGGGAGTATCGATATGAAACGACAACGCAATGGAATTATAGCTATCGTCATCCTGCTGCTGATCGGAGCTTCGCTCTATCAGCACTATGTAGCCAAGAAGGATGCAGTGCCATCAGAAGGCTCGCCGAAACCCGGATTCGCTGCGCCAGCCTTACAGTTGTTGAAGCCTGATGGTCAGACCCTTGCAGTAGGAGGGCCGCGTGACAAGCCGCTCGTGTTGAACTATTGGGCGTCGTGGTGTATACCTTGCCAGGAAGAGCTGCCCGACCTTCAATCACTATACGAGCAATATGGAGAACAAGTGGATATATATGGCGTCAACGCGACTTTCCACGATGAAGAGAAGCTGGCGCTGAACAAGGTGAAGCAGTTTGGCTTGACCTTCCCGATCCTGCTGGACCCGGACGGAGTCGGGACGGATCTGTACAAAGTATCTGCTATCCCCATGACCTTCCTGATTGACCGGAATGGGAAGATTGTCGAAGTCCTTCATCTCCTCAATCGAGATGAGCTGGAGAAGCGGATCAAGAAACTGATCTAGCCGTTCGAGTGTGTAGTGTCGCGGCACGAGGCTGCCATAAGACTTATGCAGTAGACAACAACGTCCCTGCTTCATCAAGACGATGAAGAGGGACGTTGCTGCGTCTTACATCAACCGTATTACCCGAGCTTTCAGGATCGACTGCACCCGCCCAACCATTACTATTAAGTAAACATGTAGCATATACGTCTTCATCGATTTGATCACTCCATCCCTTTAGGAACGCATATGTCACTTAATAGATCGATTTCCGTAAGTTGAACGCTAACAGTTACAAAAGTTACCATATCGATAATGTCGAAATCTAGGGAAACTGTCGAGATGGTTGTAAATATTTAGATGGATAATAGAAATGAACCGTATAATGCTACAATGGTCTCTGTGGTATTTTTGTCTGGAATCGCAGTGAAACTATATAGCTACTAGTCTGGGAGAGAAGGAACTATGCAAACTTTGATACATGCCGTAGAAACCGAACTGCTGCCCCGATTGGTGATCGATAGCCCGCATTCGCAGAATCCCGTAAATGTAAGCTTCGTTCCGAAGCCGTGGCAACTGCTAGGGAAGGGCAATTATGCGGCCGTCTTCGTTCACCCGGACGATCCAGAGCGTGTGGTGAAGGTGTATGCGCCTGGACGACGCGGGGTGGAGGATGAAGTGGAAGTGTATCATCGTCTGGGCAATCACCCAGCCTATTCTGACTGTTATCATGCTGGGGCAGGCTTCTTGATTCTTAAGAGGTTGCATGGCGTAACTTTATTTGATTGCTTAAGCCGAGGTATCCGCATCCCGAAGCAGGCGATCCTAGATATTGATGAAGCGCTCGACTACGCGAGGGAACGGGGCCTTCATCCCCACGACATTCACGGTAAAAATGTGATGGTTGATCAAGGGCGCGGCAAGGTTGTCGATGTTTCGGATTTTTTGAAACGGGAATCGTGTGGAATGTGGGAGGACATCAAAAAAGCTTACCATGTTGTATATGCGCCTCTGCTGCTCCGACGGCCCGTTCCGGTACCCGATTTCGTTCTGGAAGGCGTACGTAAGGGATATCGGCTGCTTCGGCGCTTGAGACGATAAAACTTCTTTTTTCTGCAAGGAAAAACCTACACGGGCAGCGAATGTGGTGCCTATTACTAGCACATCGATTTGTTCTTTCATCCTGCCCTCCCAGTAAACGCAATTCAGATTCGATTCGGCTTCAGTATAGGGAGTGCCAGACGTTGGCGACAATCGGCAATTCATAGAGCACTGGTCATTTGATGACTATGTCATCACTTGCGAATCCGTGGTTGAAATGCGAAGGGGTATAAAAAACCTCAGAAAGCCAGGAATGGCTCACTGAGGTTGATGTAGCTAATAAAAGGATTGGCCTGCTAAGCGACTTAATCGGAGAGGGTCCAGTACGCGGATTTTCCTGTTCTTCAAGGCAATGATGTTCAGTTCCTCCAGATATGCCAACTTCCCGCTTAAGGTTCCTGGAGTGATCCCGATCATGGCGGCCAACTCTTTTTTGGCTACAAGTATGTCATGTGCACCATATGCACTTGGTCTTTTGTTATGGAGAAAATCTAATATTTTGGCTACGCGATGTTCAACTTCTAATAGGCTCATGGCTCCCAGCCACTCATCAGCTTGATGCAATTGCTCACTTACTGCTAGGAATAATCTGTACGTCACATCTGGATTCCTTACTAAGAGTTGCTTCCATTCATGTTTGGGCACTTGATAGACGACAGAAACCTCGATAGCCTCGGCATTGGCGTTGTGCGGAATATCAAGCAACACAGCGAGCTGCCCGAAAAAGTCCCCCGAAAAAAGAAAACGCAAAATTTGTTCTTCCCCGCCAGCGGAATTTTTGGATAGTTTAACCATCCCTTGAATGACGAGATATAGCGAATCGGAACGTTCGCCATCCCGAATCATGTTTTCCCCTTTCTGGAGCAGTTTCGATTGGATCGTAGAAGCTAACATAGCCAACTCTTGTTCAGCTAAGTTTTCAAATATGAACAATCTTCGGAGGTAAGACGTCGTTTGGGCAGCAGCGTCGAGATCGACGGCCATCTGGTTCACTCCTCTTTCAAGTGAAATGGGTTTCATTCTCCATCCTATCAAAAAAGACAAGGAGCAAGTGTGACGCAGATCACAACAATCTTGTTCCAGATCAGGTAGTTTAGATAGTGAAATCATCGTATCGGAGGTCAAATATGCAACTCGTTCAGTTATCATTTAGCGATCATTTCGTCCAACCGATCCTGGATAATCAAGTTTCCAAAGTAGTGCAGTTCTCCTTCCCCAAAGGAAAGGTTTTACAGAAGCATAAAACATCCAGTCACATCCTGCTGTTGCTAGTTTGTGGGCAGGTCCGGTTCACAGCGGAAGAGGAAGTATTATTTCAGGCCAACCAAATCATAAGCCTTGAACCGAACGTGGAACATTCCGTTGAGGCGCTAGAAGACAGTATACTCTTGCTTATTCAAACGCCAAGCCCTCTGGTGAAAGGATAGTGGAACACCTGGAACAACACCCAACAGAAACATTGTACGAAGCGATCGGCAGGGCGCCGACAATAAGCAGATTGGTGGAGGCGTTCTATCCAAAAGTATATCGTGATGTGGATAAGAGCGGTAGCATGGCTACGCTGTATGAATGAAGCGATGGACGACATTGGCCTTGAGGGGTTCGCGCGGCAATGGTTTAGTGAGCGACTAACGAAAGTGGCCGAGTATATGGTGAACACGGAGGATGACGGGGTGGCCGAAGAAAGGGAGTAACATGAACTTGTTGAAGCGGAGCCTCAGGGGCATCCGCTTTTTTCTATTTAATTTTCCCGTTGACAAACCATACTTGCATTCCATAATATGTTAATAATCAATAATACACCTGTAATACAGGTACATACTCCTAGAAAGGCAGGCCACCGATGTCCAACCCAACTCCGCCTGAACAGACAACCTCACTTGCGCAGAGAACGATGAAATCATTCCGCGTCTACCGTTGGGCCATTTCGTTCCTGACCCACTACCGTCTGCAGCTGATACTTTTCATCGTCTGTGGACTCGTCATTTCGTTCTCCGAGCTCACCGTTCCGAAGTTTCTGCAAGTGGTCGTCGACGATGTGGTGCCGAATCGCGACACGCGGTTGTTGCTCATTATGTTCTCCATCGTTGTGTGCTTCATCGTCGTTATGATCGCGTTGACCGCTGCCCGGAATTTGCTGCAGCGTATCTTCTCGATGCAGGCCRGTAAAGATTTGCAGTTCGTCTTGTTCCGGCACTTGCGCTTGATGGGGTTCGCTTATCATGAACAAAATCCGGTCGGCAAAACGCTTTCGCTGCTCAATACGGAAGTAGCGGCGGTCCAACAGCTGTATAGATGGTTATTCCCGGAGATGGTCCAGCGCATCTTGATGCTGCTATTGTTCGGCGTCGTCATGCTAACCACGAACGTGAAGCTGAGCTTACTTACGATCCCGTGTTTCCTGTTGTACTACGTTATAAGTCCTTATTTCCAGCATCAAGGCTCCAAGTACATAAGTGCGACCAAGACGTATCGATTGCTGTACAATAAAAAAATTTACGACAGTGTGTCGGCGGTTACCGAGCTCCGGGCGCACTCGGCTGAAGGTTGGGATATGGGGAGGCTAATGGCGGCCACCCGTCACATTATCCATCTCATAGTGAAATATTCTTTCAACATGTACCTTTGTTACAATTTGCGGGGGATGACGACGTCGCTTGGACTTGTAGTATTATTCTGGTTCGGGGCCAAGGACGTTCAGACTGCCGCGTTGACGGTGGGAGAGTTCGTGGCGTTCATTCTATACTACTTGCTCTTCATGCGAACCGTGACCTCGCTGGTCACAGTCATTACGGAACAGCGGATCGTAGTCTCGCAAGCGGAAGCTCTGTACGAGTTCCTTGAGCTCAATCCGGAAGTTGTAGAAGCGGAGCATCTTCGCGAACTGCCGGGTATCAAGGGGGATATCGGATTTCGCGAAGTGAGCTTCGGCTATGGGAACAATCCCTCGATTCTGAAGGACTTCGATCTGCAGATCCGCAAGGGGGAACGAGTTGCCTTGGTAGGGACGAGTGGTAACGGAAAGTCGACGGTGCTTAAGCTGATCGGGCGGTTCTATGATCCACGCGAAGGTGAAGTGCTGTTGGATGGTGTACCGCTTCAGGAGCTCTCTTTCCGGCAGTTGAGGAATTCAATCGGCTTCGTATTTCAGGATACATACCTATTCGGCACGACTGTTCGGGAGAATATTCGTTTCGGCAACCCTGAGGCGACAGAGGAAGAGATCGTAGAGGCCGCGCGGGCTGCTCATGCGCACGACTTCATTATGCAATTTCCGGAAGGGTATGACTCGCTGGTTGGCGAGCGGGGGATTAAGTTGTCTGGCGGACAGCGGCAGCGCGTTGCTATTGCCCGGATGTTCCTCAAGAATCCTTCAATCGTGCTGCTCGATGAAGCGACTTCTGCCTTGGACAATGTGAGCGAGAAAGAAGTGCAGCATGCACTGGACGAACTGCTTGTCGGACGTACGACTGTTGCTGTAGCCCATCGGTTGTCCACGGTAAAGGATTATGACCGGATTGTCCTGATCGAGGAAGGAAAAGCGGCGGAAGTCGGTTCGTATGAGGAGTTAATGAATATGAAAGGGTCGTTCTATCGGTTGGCAGTCCGTCATTTTCAAGAGGAGGAAGAGCAGCATGTGAGTGGGAAGCATGAGAACGTAACTGTTACCGCTACAGCTTCTTTTGCTGCTTCTACTGCGGGGACAAGGGGGCATTCGGTTTGAAAAACGTGCTTTGGATGAAGAGCTACATCCTCCACTATAGAAAGGGCTTTGTATTAGGGCTGTGTTATTTGCTGTTAGCCACGTGCGCGGGGATTGCCGTAACGGCTGCACAAAAAGTCGTCATCGACGATATATTCCTGAAGTCGCAGTATGAACTGCTGCCTTGGACACTAATGTGGTTTGCGGTCGCGATCGGCTGTTCTACACTGTTCGGTGTGCTGTGGACGCATACGGGGCGAGTCAATGCGTACCGGATTTTCAGTCAGATGACACAAGATGTCATGAATGCGATTTATCGGACACCCACGCAAGTATACAACAACGAACGGATCGGCAAATACGTCAGTTATTTCACGAATGACATTAATTGGACCACGGTGGCGCTTACGCAATTCGTTCCGAACGGCATCTCTAATGTCGTGACGGTTGTTATGCTGTCCGTCATTATTGGCTGGAGCAGCCCGATCATCCTGGCGAGCGTGCTGGTATTCAGCATGTTGTATCTCGTCCTTGGCAAAAAGTTCGGCAAGCCCATCCATCAAGTATCCAAGGAACTTCAGGAGGCCAGGTCTAACTTTCTTGTGCACATGGAAGAAGGCGTCTCGTCTACCCGCGAAGTCATAGCGTTTCACCGCGAGGAGTGGGAGCAGAAGAAATACAACGACAACTTCGCCGTCTACTTCGATAAAGTGATACAGGAAGGCAAACTGGAGAACAAGAAGCTGTTCTGGAGCGATCCGATCAAATGGGGGGCGAGCTTAATCGTACTTGGCTATGGCGGTTACTTGGTCATGCAGGGCGATTTGTCGATCGGTATGTATGTCGTCATCTACCAATTCACTTCACAGCTAATGACGGCGATTCACGACGTATATTCCTTTGCCATGGATGCCCAGAGCAGACTGGCGATGGTGGATCGGATTCGGGGGATCGTGCAGGGGCCACAGGTTGCAGAGGGGGAGTTAGAGCTTCAGGGTCCAATCACAAGCTTGGAGCTGGATCAGGTTTCCTTCCGATACACCGACAACACGAGGAATGTGCTGGAACAACTTTCCATTACGATTCCGGTGGGAAAAAAAGTTGCGTTCGTCGGGACAAGCGGTGGCGGCAAGTCTACCATTGCGCAGCTATTGGCACGTTTCTACGATCCCAATAGCGGTAGTATTCGGGTGAACGGTACCCCCTTGATTGCTATCCAGAGAAAAGCTTGGATGGAACGGTTATCCGTCGTGTTCCAGGATCCGTACTTGTTCCCAGATACGATACGCAACAACGTATTGATGGGGCGCAGCCATTCGGAAGATGATGTGGTCGCGGCTTGTGAGCAAGCCTGCATTCACGATTTCGTACAGTCGCTTGGTCAAGGCTATGAGACGGAGCTCGGAGAGCGCGGCATTAACTTGTCCGGTGGGCAGAAACAGCGGCTTGCCCTTGCCCGGGCGCTACTGAAGCGGTCGGAGATTCTGATCCTCGACGAATCCACCTCATCGCTCGACCTGGAGACCGAGCGCCGGGTGCAGAAGCAGATCGATGAGCTTCGCAGCGGCTTGACTACGATCATTATTGCGCATCGCTTGTCCACGATCCAGAATGCGGACTTGATCTATGTGATGGACCAGGGGCGCATTGCCGAGCAGGGGACACACGATCAGTTGATGGCGGGGGATACGATTTACAAGAAGCTCGTATATATGCAGATGGAAGACGAGGGTACCGGGCGGGAAGCAGTAGCGGGGTAAAGGGTAATTGGAGACTGTTGTTTAGTCTCCTCCTCCACCGCCGCCACCATCACCACCACCATCACCACCACCATCGCTGCCACCACCATCGTCGCTTCTTCCTGAATCGCTGTCCCTTGATGATGAAGAGTGAGCATAGCTGTCCCCGCCGCTTGTATAGTCGCTGTTCCGCCGATTTCCTCGTGTGTTGTTAGACTTCGACACTTTTGAAAATATGATGACTGCAAACACAACCACAAATACTACGATCCAACCTCCCATATATGACTCCCCCTCTGGATTGAATTAACTTGAGTGTAACACGGTAATGTTAAGAGAGTGTAAACAATTATCAGAAAATTGTAAAAAATGAGCTTGTGATAAAAGATCCAGGACATGACGATAAGATGGCTTTATTTCGTAGCCAGTTGTTGCCGAGAGGACAGCAGGTATAATGGAAATAAGAATCTAACCTATCTATATGTAAGGATGTGCTGAACTTGTTATCCATGTACAACACAAGACGTGACTTGGAACAATCCGACTGTACAACAGCTGTACTCCCGATCGGAGCGCTGGAGCAACACGGCAGCCACCTGCCGCTCGGGACGGATACGATCTTCGCTCAGGAGCTGGCGAAGCGAATTGCCGAGCAACTGGACGCTTATCTGCTCCCTGTGATCCCGATTACGTCTTCGATCGAGCATCGGGAAGTGAAAGGCACGGTCTACCTGCAATCTACTACGCTAGCGCTTATCGTACGAGATATCGCCGAGTCTTTGCGCTACTCCGGGTTTCGCAAGCTGCTTGTCGTTAACTTCCACGGAGGGAATTGGAGCCTGAAGCCTGCCATCCGACAGCTGAATAAGGAGTATGCGGCTCAGCAGGCCGGGATGGAGGTGATCCTCCTGTTCACACCGGGCATTCCCGATCCTAGAACAGCGACCATTGTCGAGCATACCCAGCACGATATTCACGCTGGTGAATTCGAAACGTCCTTGATGCTGGCCTTGTCGCCTGAGCTGGTGAAGGAAATTCGTCCACAGAGTGAGCCGACGACGGTTCCACAAGATTACATGGACTACTTCGATACGTCCGAGATCACGGAGGACGGTTACTGGGGCTTCCCGGAAGCGGGCACAGCCGAGAAGGGTCGGCAGTTGATGGACCTGCAGGTCGACATCGCGCTGAACTACTTGGCCAAGCTTGAAGCGTTCAAGACGAAGGTAGAAGCGAAGAAGAAGCTGTAACCGTAGCAGTAATCACAGCAGCAATTACAGCAGTAATCACAGCAGTAATCGCAGTTCCACGGACTATCGCTAGATTACATCTTGAAAAGTAACCATTAATCCGAACGGACACAGAAGCCCCTATTTGTTAATTTATAAGCCGAATTACGTTCTATCGGACCAAGGATACCTTATGTACCAATAATGGAGCCCAAACACATGGAAATTGTTTAAATAAGGTCCGCTGGGTCCGTAACAATCGAGCAACAGAGGTGTAAACAGCAAATAAGGTCTCTGGTGTCCGTTCATTCGATTGAAGAATCGCGCCTAAAGAAACACCTCCGAAACGAACAAGCCGCGCAACGTTGATCGTTGGCGGCAAACACCCACACGTATTGTTTCATTCCTACATAAATTGTGATGTGCAGTATTGCATACCCAACCTTCTCTATCGACCTTCATTTTGGAAGGTCGTTTTTTTTCGTGCTTTTTACACTAGAGTAATTGTTTTTAAGTGACGAACATTCCAATATACACTACCTCCATGGGCGTAGATCAGTTCAATAATCTCGTTATCCACATGATGAAGCAAGCCCGCTTTCTCGTTTTTTTCTCCAAGATCGAATATAACTAATTTACCTTCAAGTTTTTTGCATTGCTCTGCAAATGTTCGGGACAGGGAGATGGAAGCAGAATTGATTTGTTGAGTCTGATCTGTGAGCGTATATGGGGTAACGTCAGACGGGTAAGGAATCAACCACTTCAAATGATTCATGGAGACGTACATGGCTTTGTAGAGGGGAGAGTAGAATACGAAATAGTCATTCATAATACTTGTTAAATAACCATGGAAGGACTTGTTTCCCGTTACAAAGATCTCAACAAACTTTCCTTTTGCATGATTCAGTATTTTCCGAAAGGATAGACTGTCTATTTCAATAGACGGATCTTGGAGTAAGGTGATCTCTTCATTAGATGGAGAAACAGCTTCCTTCAGACTCTGTATATGAACTAATGGGATGTAGTAACATCGTTGCTCCCGTCGGAGGACTAGTAAATCCAATCCAAGATCAATTAATGTTCCTATCAGGATGCTATTCCCAGAAAGAACTACCTCCACTTGCTTGTCAATGAATGGACTAAGTTGAACACTCATATGAAATACCTCCTATTCAGGATGTTGGACACTTAAAATAACCAAGAAACCCAATACGCTAATATGACTAACGTGAAAATGACCGTGATCGGGATGACGATGGAAGTAACCTTCAAGTACTGCCCCCAACTAATTTTCACTTTACCTTTCTTGAGAATGTGCATCCACATTAAGGTAGCCAGCGTTCCGATTGGTAATAAGAGAGAACCGATATCGCTGCCTATCACACTTGCCAAGTAAGAGATTTTTAATGTCAGAGGGTCAAGACCCATATTGGTTAAGGTAAGTGTTCCTACCATTAACGCAGGATGGTTATTAAACAAGTTGGATAGGAAGGAAACCAATATGCCCATCATCACACTTGCATGAAGAATATCCTGGGATACAATAGGTTGAAAAAATTGAATTAACATTTGGGTTAAGCCGATATTATGCAGTCCATAAATGATGACGTACATACTAAAGGCGAATACGAGTATATACCAGGGCGTTTTCTTTATCATGTCAACCGGCGAAATTTTCAAATAGTACCAACGCCAGGCTAGTAAAAGCATGGAACCGATAATAGCCATTACTGGAACAGGAAAGTTAATAAATGACGCTGCGAATAAACTTAACCGTTCAAAGAATACGAAGATTAGGATGTTACGCATGAACTTGCCTTGATTCTCACTGGGGATAAGCGGCGTGTTTTCTTTAAGCGGATGACCTTTCGTTCCATTGGGATTACTCCAATATCCTAAGTTGACTTGGGGTAATTTACGAGGCAGTGTGCGGTAGAAGCAAGCGAACAGCAGGATTGTGAGTAGAACAAGCCCCAATGAAGCAGGGAYGAACATCATAGCGGTATGCATATACAGGTCCATGTGCACAATTTTCAAAGCGATCAGGTTCACAATATTGCTAACGCCAATGGGTGCACTTGAGGCTGTAGCAATTAAAGCGCCTGATAAGAGATAAGGAATTTTTTGATGATTTTTGAGTCCTAGATTATGAAGCAACATGAGCAAGATCGGTGTTGTAATTAAGATGCTGCCATCATTGTTAACGAAGAGCGTCATCAGAAAACAGAGTAGGTTCGTGTACCAAAATAACCGAATGCCCGATCCTTTTGCCTTATCCAGTAACTTCTCAGCAGCCCAACGGAAAAAACCGAAGCTTTCCAACACAATGGCCATAACAATCGTTGCCATGATCGTGACAGCGGCTCCACCTATCGTAGTGGTTATCGTTCCTAAATCAGCAAATGAAACACTTCCGCTAAGGAATACGATGAAAGCACCAACTGTTGCGGGTATGGCCTCATTTACATTGGGGCGCCAAAAAATAAAGGATATGGTTAGTAAAAAGGTAGTAATGGTAATGAGTATCATTAAATCATGCATAAGCATCCAACCCTCTCATCTAGTAGCAACTGATCTCGCTACTCTCTCTAGTGATCTAGTAATTTAGCAATTGAATCCACATCAAGTAATCTTGCCGTGACTCTTCTCCCCCCTCTGCAAATGTCTTATTGATTCAATTGCATACTGTATTTATACGCCTCCGCGATAAAGGGTGTACTAGACCCATCCCTAATCTCTATCAAAATCAACAAACTGCTAGGATTGATACTTTCATCTCATGAACAACTATCTTTGCAGGACTGATGTCCAGTGGGAGTTTAACCGCCGATAGTCCCCCTGATCTGTTAGCGCTGACTGATGAAGTTCCGGTCGGTGTTTTTTTGTCGTTTTTCTCATGTCGTAATACTTTCACCATGTTCGATACCTACCGAATAAGCGATGATAGTAACATCTTAAAGATGGGTTTATGTCCCGGGTGAAGTACCAAGGCTGGGATTTCATATAGTTCCGCAGTGCCCGTATGTTGTATATGCGGGTATCCTGTACGGCTCATGCCGGCATAACCACCAAGGGGTTCGATTCCCCACTCGTTATTGCAACGATTCTGGTAGACTCTCGACTTTCAATCGAGCTATGACGTTAAGCAGCACCTAATGAATGGAATCCTCAGTGGCACCATGCGCACGCTGCGGCAAGGCTTCGCAATCCGCGGATACCGAATATCTTGTAATCAGTCTGCTTCAACATGTAAGAAGGAATCAGGAGAATGAGCTGCAGGCGGGCCGTTCCCTGGATCATGGGCAGCATGTTGGAATGACGTATTCCTTGATTCTTAAGCGAGATTCCGCCCGTACTGCAGGAGGATTCCATCCCGTTAGGTCATTCCACAAAAGAGAATAGGCAGGACTATGGACTGCTTGAGGAGGATACATATGTTAACCAAAGTTAGGATTCAGACAGGCGAACGCGGGTTGTTATTTCGAAGAGGAAGTTACGAGAAGCTTTTGCAGCCGGGTACATTCCGATTCTCTCCATTTTCCGACAGTACGGTAGCGATTCTATCAATTACGAAGCCATTTACGGTTGAAGGGAAAGACTTGCAGTTGTTCCTGCACGACGAGCAGCTGCGATCCGAGCTGGATGTGATTCGGGTACAAGATCATGAATATGTGTTACATCATGAGGATGGCAAGTTTGTTGAGCTGTTGACTGCGGGCATATACGCGTTCTGGAACGGGCTGAAGAAGCACACCTTTACGGTGATCGACATTCGCAATCCAGAGCTGCCTGCGGAAGTGGACCGAGTGATCTTGCCGAAGCTGACCGCTTATTATCAAGTACTGGAGGTTATGCCTCACGAATCAGGTATGCTGTATTTCAACAATGTACTGCAGAAGCAGTTGAAGCCCGGCAAGTACTACTTCTGGAAAGGACCTGTTACGGTATCGGTGAAGACGATCGACTTGCGTCAGTTGCAGTTAGACATGACCGGGCAGGAGATGATGACCGAGGACAAAGTAACGTTACGTTTGAATTTTGTGTGCCAATACAAGATCGTGAACCCACTTCGTGCCATGGAGATCAAGTCGTTCGAGGAGCAAGTGTACATCCAATTGCAGCTTCTTCTACGAGAGTATATCGGAACGCTGAAGCTCGACGAGCTGCTGAAGATGAAGCAGGACATCGCAGCGTTTGTCCTGTCCCGGTTGAATGATGGCAGCCAGGACTACGGCGTTCAATTCCTTTCCGCTGGCGTGAAAGACGTTATATTGCCAGGAGAAATCAAGGATATATTGAATACCGTGCTGCTAGCGGAGAAGAAGGCACAGGCGAACCTCATCACCCGCAGGGAAGAAACCGCCTCCACTCGCAGTCTATTGAATACCGCCAAGCTGATGGATGAGAACGAGACGCTGTTTCGCTTGAAGGAGCTTGAGTTTCTGGAAAAAATTTGCGAGAAAATCGGGACGATCTCCCTTACTGGAGGCGGCAATTTGCTGGAGAAGCTGAATGGGTTGCTAGGGGAGAAGCGTGCATGACGAACAACGCGCAGGAAGCGATTCCTGCGCGTTGCTGCATATGCGGTATCATTCAAATGAAATGACGTTGAATCCCATTAAGACTACAGTAACAAGAATGATGACGAATATGATCCACAGTGGGAGCGTAGTTTTTTGCCGACGTCTGCGAGCAAGTATAATCTCCATCGTCCCGATCATGACCAAGGCCAACAAACCTTTCACAACCAGCGTGAGTGGGAAGTCCAATATCGACAGCATGGAGATACCGGAGACGATCATGATGAGATAGAAGACACGCTGAAGAAGGGGCGTGACCTTTTGCCCTTGGAACATACTGCTTAGTATGAACCAGACGATCGTCAGCAGCCAAGAACCGGCGTGCATTTGATGAAACATATTGTACATGGGTGAGTGACCTCCTGTGATATTGTTTGTCAGACAGGCCGAAAGTCATGCTGTAAGACGGTTTTTGATGCAGTCAGTCGATTCACTTGGAACGGTTGTTGCTGCCTCTATCCACAGTGAGTCGACAGCCTCTTTTTCCGCCTTAAAGCTTCTCCTCTTGAGGAGGATCGAGATTACATTTGCACATCTTGCATTGTAACAGCCGTACTCTCCACTAGGCAATGCTCCAAGACAAATCGCTACAAAATGTTCATAAACAGCAGCTCACAAAGAAATACCCCTCAACCGAGTTCGTCTCAGAAGAGGGGCTTTCGCCGTAAGCGTAAATCTAAGCTTGAGGAGATGACTTCCGATCCGAGATATGCTCGATTAGGGCGGCTGAGATTCGTGCGAGATCGCCGGTCTCAAACGTCTGGAGCAGTCGCTCATGGGAACGACACAGCTCGTTCAGATTCTCATATTGCTGGCCTTGCACGAGGAAATACAAGCGAATTCGATTGTAGATGGAAGTCCAGATCCCTATTAGGCTAGTTAACTTCGACTGATTCACCAAGTATTCATGGAACGCCAGGTCGCAATCCACAACCTTGGCCAAGTTGTTCTGCGCAGCGCCTTCCTTCATTTCTTCCACTATCGCGCGAAGTCGTCCGAACTGTTCAACCTGCATATGCGGGAGTGCCTTCTGCACAGCGAATTGCTCGATCGTGATGCGAATCGGGATCAGCACCTCGACGGCTTCTTCCTCCGTAATTTCAGCTACCATCGTTTCCTTGTAAGGCTGGGAATAGAGCAAGCCTTCCTGCTCCAGCGTTCGCATCGCTTCGCGAATCGGTCCGCGGCTTACCCCCATTTGCTTGGACATTTCTTGTTCGCGCAGCCGGTCTCCTGGTTTTAATTTCCCGCCAAATATCGCTTTGCGAATATCGTCGGTTATGCTATGACGCAGCGTCGCTGTCTTCTGTTCTGTGAAACGGAAATCAGGCATGCATTCTACAACTCCTCTGGGTAGTACGATAGCTCTCATACAACAGAATATAGGAATGTGTATAAAAAGTAAACAGTATGATATTAAGATTGTAGACAATCTTAATATTTGGTTTTATACTGGAGTTGTTTCTTCCGGCAAATGATCGTGAAATAGGCTTCTTGCTATACATACTTGGAACTTGGAGGGAGAATGAACTTGGACAAACATAAGGATACAATGCAAAGTCAGAAAGTGCGTCAAATCAGCTTCGAAGGTGATGCGCTGCGAATGTCGATGGACTGGACGGTCAGCGATCTGGACAAAGTGCAGGTGTTGGTGGAAAGCACGAACGGCTCCAGCCATCCGAGCTCTTATCATCTGGGGGAATTGGTTGCTGAGATGGAGAAGGGCGTACTACAGTCCGGAGGTAAGCCAGCTATATATACGACGACAGATATATGTGACGGGATCGCACAAGCTCACGCGGGCATGCACTACTCGCTAGCTTCACGCGATTTCATCGCCTCGATGGTAGAGATTCATGCTCTGGCAACACCTTTCGACGCTATGGTGCTAAGTTCGGCGGGTGACAAAGCAGTTCCGGCTCACTTGATGGCCATCGCAAGGCTGGACATCCCGGCTATACATGTACCTGGAGGCGCAATGGGTGCCGGACCTTGTATGAAGTCGAACGAAGAACTATGGCACATGAGTGTAGAAGTGGAAGAGCAGAAGATGACGAAGGAAGAGTTTCTCGCCTTCCAGCGCACATGCTGTCCGACCTGCGGCGCATGTCAATATATGGGAACTGCGGCGACGATGCAGGTCATGGCTGAGGCACTCGGCTTGGCGCTGCCTTGGGCAGCGCTCATCCCGGCGACGAATGCGGAGATCCGACGCATGGCCCGGGCCGCCGGTCAACAGGTGTTGAATCTGCATCGTGAAGGCTTGACGCCGTCGCGGATTCTGACGAAGGAAGCGTTCGAGAACGCGATCATGGTGCATTCCGCCATCGGTGGTTCGCTGAACGCCGTGATGCATCTAATTGCGATTGCCCGTGAGGTAGGCATCGTCCTGTCGCCTGAGTTATTCGACACGATCCATCGAGAAATTCCGGTGCTAGTCGATACGAAGACAGCTGGTCATTATCCGACTGAGCTATTCTGGTACGCTGGTGGTGTACCAATGGTTATGAAGGAGCTGAAGGAACATTTGCACCTTGATTGTCTGACGGTAACCGGCCGCACGATCCGGGACAACCTGGAGCAGTTGGAGAAGAGCGAGATGCCGCGCTTCGCTGAGATGTTCCTGACGAACTATAAGCTGAACAAGCGCGATGTTATTTATCCAATCAGCAAGCCGTTGAAGTCGGAAGGCTCGACTGCATTGCTGAAGGGGAACTTGGCTCCGCAAGGGGCGACTGTGAAGAAATCGGCGGTCGTCAAGGAGATGATGGTACACCAAGGTCCTGCCCGTGTCTTCGACGATGAACCATCAGCGGTCGCTGCGTTACGTAACGGCAAGCTGCAGCCAGGCGACGTGATCGTAATACGGTACCAGGGGYCTCGAGCTGTCGGGATGCCGGAGATGTTCTTCATGTCAGAGTTGATCGCATCTGACCCCATCTTATCGAAGACGACGGCGCTCGTGACAGATGGTCGGTTCTCCGGCGCGACGCGCGGACCTTGCATCGGCTACCTGTGTCCGGAAGCGCTGGACGGAGGACCGATCGCGTTCGTGGACGATGATGACATCGTTCTGATCGACATTCCAGAGCGTAAGCTAGCGATTATCGGTGTGAACGGGACGGTTCGTACGGAGGAAGAGATGGATCAGATTCTGGAGGAACGCCGGAAGAAGTGGACACGACCTGTTATGGCACATAAAGGTGCACTTGGCCAATATACGAGATTGGCCAGACCAGCGCTGGAAGGCGGATCGATATGAATATTGTTGTCGGGGGGCTGCTGCAAGAGAGTAACACGTTTTGTGAACGTGCAGGCTCACTCACCGATTTCCAGCGTTATTACTTCTTGCTCGGCGAAGAGATGTGTGAGCCGCAGCTCGCAGAGAATGAGCTGAGCGGGTTTCGAAAGGCGCTGGAGGAGCAAGGCGCGACTCTTGTTCCGACGATTTACGCCCAGGCCGTATCGTCGGGGCGAATAGATCGACATTCGCTGAACGAGCTGAAGCAGCTCTTGCTTACGCAACTGGACCAGATCCCGGCGGATTGCGATGGTGTATTGTTCGCACTGCACGGAGCTTGGGTGGCGGAGGACAACGACGATGCTGACGGGGAGATCATCGAAGCAATCCGGCTGAAGGTGGGCAAGTATGTGCCGATTGTCATCACGCTGGACTCACACGCTAACATCACCCGGCGAATCACCGATCATGTCGATGCACTTGTTGGCTATCGCACGTTCCCGCATATCGATTATACGGAAACTGGTTATCGCGCCGCCAATCTGCTATTCTCGATCATCCGTGGCGAAGTGAAGCCTCACATGGAGATGCGTAAGGTGCCGATGATCGTGCCGGCGGAGAACCATCAGACGTACCGCGGCCCGATGTGGGAGCTGTGGCAGGAGGCTCGACAAGCGGAGCAGCGTGGAGATGCATTGTGTACTTCCCTGTTCGCTGTTCAGCCTTGGCTCGACATCGAGGAAATGGGGTTTACAACAGTCGTTGTGGGCACGGACGAAGCTTCAGCCTCCGCTGAGGCCGAGCGACTGGCCGATCTGATGTGGAGCAAGCGCAAGCAGTTCGATGTGACGCTGTATTCGGTCCCGCAAATTCTTGCCATGCTGGAAGAGCACAAACCGGACGGACCGGTCATCATCTCGGACTCGGCGGATAGCCCCGGAGCGGGATCGCCGGGCGACAGCAACTTCGTACTTACGCGTCTCCTTGAGCACGGTGCCGAAGCCAAGTACAACTGCCTGCTATCCATGGTGGACGCTCAGGCCGCCCGTCATGCTTGGGAAGCGGGAGAAGGTGTGAACGTTCGTCTGACAGTCGGTTACTCGATCAGCAACTCCATCGGTGCACCTATTGAGATCGAGGGAATGGTATCACACGCTGGAGACGGCAAGTTCCGATTCGGTGGAGGGATGGTCGCCAATCTGGAAGCGAATATGGGCAAATGTGCTGTCGTCCGGATTGGCGGCATCTCCTTGCTGCTGATGGAGAATCCGACCTTCACCGGAGATCCTGCGATGTACCGCAGCGTCGGCTTGGAGCCAACACAAGCTGATCTTGTCCTGGTGAAGTCGGCCAATCAGTTCCGCGCCGAATATGAGAATCTGTCGGAGCTCATCTTCATCCTGGACACACCGGGTGCCAGTACGGCCAATCTGGCCAGCTTACCCTTTCATAATATCCCGAGACCGATGTATCCGTTCGACGACGATTTTCGATGATAAGGAGTTGGAGTCTAAATGAGACAATTCGACAATAAAGTGGCCTTAGTCACGGGTGGTTCTACAGGAATCGGACGCGAGGTCAGTCTTGCGTTTGCCCGGGAGGGTATCAAGGTAGCGGTCAACTATATTGGAAGCCGTGAACTAGCAGATGCCGTAGTCGCACAGATCGAGAGTGAGGGCGGGCTGGCGATGGCCGTGTGCGCCGATGTGAGCAAGGAAGATCAGGTGAACGCCATGGTCCAGCAAGTGAACGATCGTTGGGGCGGCATCGATATTCTTGTGAACAATGCGGGTATATACCCGCGTAAACCTTGGTTTGAACTCACGGTTGAGGATTGGGACCATGTGATGGGTGTGAATTTGAGATCGTGTTTTCTGACCAGTAAAGCGGTATACCCGCATATGAAAGCGCAGCACTACGGCAAAATTATTAACGTCTCCTCCGTTACATTCTTGCTCGGTCAAGCAGGATTCGCTCATTATGTTGCATCGAAGGGCGGCGTCATCGGCTTCACTCGTGCGCTGAGCCGGGAAGTAGGGGAGTTCGGTATTACCGTGAACGCGATTACGCCAGGAGCGGTCATGACGGAGCAGGAGTTGGCCGATATACCGGATCTACAAGACCGGGAGGAATTGAGAATCCAGATGAGCAAAGTTCAGGCGATTCCGCGGCGCCAGCTTCCTGCTGATATGGTTGGCACCTTCCTATACTTGGCTTCACCCGACAGCGACTTTGTGACAGGACAAACGATTAATGTTGATGGCGGCTGGGCCATGCATTGAATACGGAGGAGATAGTGTGATGTTCAAAGTGGAATTCATTGGATTGACCCGCTGCCCTGAAGCGGAAGAAGCAGCAAGAATCGCGGCCGAACGGATCAGCGAGATCGAGGACAAGGGACCCGTACAAGCGGAACAGGTTATCACCCTTACTTTCCATGACCAGGGTGAAGAAGGCTACACCCTTGAAATAGCGGAACATCTTCAAGTTGTGATCACCGCGAACAGAAGGCGGAACTTTATTGCAGGGGTAGGCGGCTTGCTGGAGAAGCTGCATGGGGCACTTGATCATTCGGAGCTTGTCAAGGTCGCCGAGCCTGCTGCCGTCTGGAGCGATGCGCTGCAGACGGGCATTTGGCGCGTGACACCACAGATACCGGTCCGTACCCACTACATGCCCGGCCACTTTGGTAATTCGTTCGAGGTATGCTGGAATAGTGAGATGCTTCGCTACTTGGAGGATCTGGCGCTAGCCGGAGCCAGCAGCTACGGTGATTGGTTCGATCCGAACGATATGCCGGACCCGTATAACCCGCACGTCTTTCACAGCACATCGATGTTCTTATGGCGCCGCAAGAAGGAATGGCTGTCCTATAGCCAACAACTCGGATTGGATAACATCCTAGTTATTACGCCGAATATCGGGTATGTGGATCAGATGAGACCGGAATGGGTAGGAACTCGTGATCACAAGCTTCACGTGCAGGGGCAGGTACTATGCCCATCCAACCCGCAAGCTCGCGAGGTCATCTTGCGTAACCAGCAGCAGTTGTTCGACGATCTGCATCAATCGGGAATCCGTATCGGTAATATTGTGTGCGCCCCTTATGACGACGGAGGTTGTGCATGTGAGAAGTGCCAGCCGTATTATCCGATCTTTCTTAAGCTTGTACACGACGTATATGAGACGGTTCGCGTCTATTATCCTTCATTGAAAGTCGATATATGCGGTTGGTGGACCTCTGAGGAGGAGAGCAGGCAGTTGCGCGAGTTCGCCGCAGGTCCAGCGAGAGGCTGGTTCGGGTCGTTTCAATTCAGCGCAACCTATGGAGTGTTCGAAGTGCCAGATGTAAGTGCGCATATTGGCGATCTAACGTTAGGCTGCTTCTTGCACATCGGCTTCTCGCATGACAATAGGGACGTGTATACAAGGAGTGGTATCCATTCGGCTCCGCAGCGTATTCAATCGGTCATCCGATCGTTTGCCAAGCGAGGCTGTCAAGGCTTCATGACGTATAACGAATCATTCGGTGATCATTACAACGCTTTTGTCGCCAGTCAGTTAGGGTGGAATCCGGACAAAGATATTCGCGACATTACGTTATTCTACTGCAGTCTGATCTTAGGCGTTCGGGGTCAAGCGCGGCATCAAATCGCCGATCTGCTGCTGGAGCTCGAATTATTGGAGGCAGAGAAGGCAGCCGGGTGGGCGGAAACATTAGCGAACCTGAAAAGTGAGATCCGAACAAGTCCAGTTCAATCCGCTTGGGCGTTCGCCCACCTTCAACTGAAAGCGGACATGATGGCATTGGATCATGTGATCGAGACGAGGCTTCAAGATGGACAGGGCATCGAACAAGCATTACCTGAAATGAGACAAAGGGTTGAGCTGGGCGAGTATTTGTGGCGGCACGTATACGGATTTGGTGTATTGAGGCATATTCTCATCCCGGATCGCATGCAGCCAGAGTGGTATCATTCGTATATGCAGCATGTGGGTGAACGAAAAATCGCTCAAAATCCAAATAAAACTAATTTCATGAGCCAAGAAGCGTGATACAATACGGGTGTAAGGCCCGATAGGCCTGTCATGCTTAACTAATATTCCACATTATTAGGAGGTAACCATGAAGGTAGGACTGAGTACATATAGCTTGTCCCGCGCGGTAGCGGAGGGGGAGCTGACCTTTCTGGACGGGATCAAGTGGATCGCGGACAATGGTGGTGAACATGTCGAGATTTCTCCAGGCAAGTTAAATCTGGTTGAAGATCCTGCTATGGTCGAAGCGATTCGGAGAACCGCAGAGGATGCTGGACTTGATGTGTCCGACTATGCTATTGGCGCCCAATTCATTCAACCTGATGAAGCTTCCTATGAAGCAGAAATCGCTAGGGTTATGAAGCAAGTCGATGTGGCCCATGGGCTGGGTGTGAAGCTGATGCGACACGATGTCGCCTCGCGTCCGATACCGGAAGCGACATTGACGAATTTCATCGCCGATCTTCCGAGTCTGGCCAATGCTTGCCGACGGATTGCTGATTATGCAGCGCAGTATGGCATTACTACAAGCGTAGAGAATCACGGTTATTACGTCCAGCATAGTGAACGGGTTCAAGCACTAGTTCAAGCCGTCGGTCGTGACAATTACCGGACGACACTTGATATCGGCAATTTCATGTGTGCGGATGAGAACTCGGTCGTGGCCACGCGGAGAAACTTGCCGATCGCGTCCATGGTGCATATGAAGGATTTCTACTTGCGTCCTTCGCATCAGAATCCGGGTGAGGGATGGTTCGGTACCTCAGGTGGCAATTATTTGCGCGGCGCCATTGTGGGTCAAGGAGATATCGACATTCGCACTGTAATTAAGGCGATCAAGGATTTCGGGTATGACGGGTACATCTCCATTGAGTTCGAAGGCAAGGAATCCCCTATATATGGATCGAAGGCCGGGATGGATAATGTAAGGCGGATCTGGAACGAAGTTTAATCTAGGTCCACAATGAATTGACAGCCAAGAGTATGAGTAAGGGATAGTGCTCGCCCACAGTGGCGGTCGCTATCCTTTTTTTGTGATATAGTATGAGGAAGCCATCGAATAATTCCCCTGTTTTTCTGGCAGATCGACCTAGATTGCGATCTTGCCATCTCCGTATACTGGAGAATGATGTGCGTGGGAGGATGGGACCAAGAGGCAGGTGATGCGCATTGACTCAACTGGTAGACCGATTTTTGAATTTAAAGCTGCGTACGAAGTTTCTGCTATCCTTTACTGTGATTATTCTACTTACGGTATTTATGATCAGTACCGTGAATTACTATGTATCGATGAATGCGATCAAGCGCAACTCGGCTGTCTTTTCCGAATATTTAATCGAACAAATCGGGATCAACCTGGAGAAACGTACGAGAGACATCGAGGATCATGTGTTCCAGCAGTTCCGCAATTCCAGACTCAATATAGCGCTCAGCGATCTCAATGAAGATGATGTACCCGATCCGTTCTACAAGAATAAGACCATTACCGAATTCATGAACGAACTGTTGTTGTCCAAGGATTATTACTTTTCGGTCAAGGTAATCGATCATGAAGGCAAGCACTTTGGATTAGAACGAAGCACGGTCCAGAACTATAATGCCGAGCTGAACAATGTGGATACAGATCTGATCCGGGAGAAGCGTGGTCGGGCTTCATGGATTCCGGGACAGAGCAATGTGATCTTCATGGAGAAAGCCTTGTATGACATCGCTTCCAATCGGTATGTAGGTACCATTATCGTTGGTGTGGATAGCAGTATGATAAGTGCGATCTATACGAATGTTGACGAACTGACGAAGGGCAATATCGTCATTCTGAATGAGGAATTGGAACCGCTTTTGTTCAATAAGCTTAATTCCGAGCCTTCCCGTTATTTTATTGAGAATAAGAGGTATGATAATAAAACGACGCACAGCTTTCAGTTCGAAGGGGGGACTTACATTTCCACCATTATCACTACGCCCTACGACAAATGGATGATTGTGCAGATTATGGCCGTTAACGAATTGAAGCGGGGGACAGATGCGATCAAGCTGTGGACGGTGAGCACTACACTGGTTGCCTTGTTGATGGCGTTCATGATGGCGGTGTTCATCTCGAAAAATATTACAGAGAACGTTCGGATGCTGCTCCAGAGTATGACCAATTTCTCGATGGACTTTACTCATAAGGTGATCGTAGCTAGAGGCCGGGATGAGGTCGGGTTGCTCGCAGAGAAATTCAATTCAATGGCCGAGAAGATAAGCGAACTGGTGAATACCATTTACAAAGAAAAGCTGCTGAAGCAGAAGGCGGAGTACCGTACCCTGCAATTCGAATACAAAGCACTGCAAGCCCAGATTAACCCCCATTTCCTATACAATACGCTGGAGTCGATTCACGGTCTGGCTAAGATGAATGGTGACAAGCAAGTTAGCGAAATGATCTACCTGCTTGGCAAATTGCTTCGTGAGAGCATCGGCAAGAAGGGCGACATTATTTACTTGCAGGAAGAAGTGGATTACATCCGCAATTATTTGTCCATTCATCAAATTATATATGGCGACAAAATTTTAGTGAATTATCAGTTTGAACCGAGTCTGATGTCAGTCCGTGTACCCAAGTTCATCCTGCAACCGCTTGTGGAAAACTCCATCAAGCATGGAATCGAGGAAAAACCGGGCAAAGGGGTCATCAGTATCGGAAGTTGGATTATGGATGACGATCTGTATCTCGAAGTGTCGGACAATGGCGTCGGGATTGATGATGAGACGAAGGAGCAACTGCTCAATCCTCCGGAGCATTCCAAGCTGAAGCATAAAGACAAGCATACGAACGTAGGCATCATCAGTGTACACAAACGTATTCAGATCTTATACGGAGAACAATACGGATTAATCATCACGAGTGAAATCAATCAGGGCACATCAATTCGGATTCGACTGCCGATATTATCTGAGGAGGCACCAGAGTGAAATACAAAGTAATAGTTATTGACGACAAGCCTATTATTCGTCAGGCTATCGTGAAGACGATGAATTGGGAGCTGCTGAACTGTGAAGTGGTGGGACAGGCAGAGGATGGCATAGAAGGCAAACGGCTAATTATGGCGCTGCAGCCTGACATTCTAGTGACCGATATTAAGATGCCCGGCCTGAGCGGTCTTGATCTGGCAGAATTGATGAGTACGGCTCTTCCTGTATCGAAGACGATTCTGATTACCGGCTATCATGAGTTTGAATATGCGAAGCGTGCGGTTCGATTAGGCGTATATGACTTCATCGTCAAGCCGATCAATACCGACGAGCTTAGCCAAGTCATTCGCCGAGCGGTCAGCGAACTAGATAATAGGCGGCTGGAGCAGGAGAATACTGCGAAGATGACATCAGCCTACGTCGAGCTGGAGAAGCAGCATACGAGTTCCATCCCAACGATTAGAAGCAAGCTGATCGGGGATATCATCTCGGGTAACCATTCCGATGAAGAGCCCTTACTTGAAAGTGGACAGACGTCTGGAATCATGTTTAGCCGCTTCGTCCTGCTAATTGTACGGACCAAGGAGAAGCAGGCTGGTGCGGATGGAGCTCAGACGACCAAATTCCGACAGCAGGTGCAGCAACACTTATCCGAGCAAGCCCATCTACTGGCGGGCAAGCGTGAGATGGATCTTATTGAATCACTGCGTAACAATGAGCTAATATTCGTCTGCCTGTTCCCCAAAGTGTTGCCGCAGCGGGAGATGAAGATGAAGCTGCAGAGCTTCTGCAGCGAATTTATCGAAGAGGTCCGTTCCAAGGCGTATTCGTCCTGTTTCATAGCAGTCAGCTCGGTCTACAAATCGATGCGCGATCTCCCTGAAGCCTACCGGGAGGCAGCGCAACTTATGGACTCCAGCTTTTTCCGAGCAGAGGATGGCGTGATGTTCCCAGAACCGAGCCAACAGGTGAAGGAGTTGGGTAAATTTTCGATTATTCAGGATCTGGAACAGTTCAATCAAATGCTGGAGAACAAAACCAGCGATGAAATAATTGCGCATATGGAGCGGTTCCTCAACCAAATTACGGTCTATAGCGACGGGAATATTCTCGTTGTGAAAGGATTGTTGTCAGAAGTATGTTTGGCGGCAGCTCGATATTATTTCCGGGTGACGGGCGATGAATTCGGTTTAGGCAAAAGCGTCGATCAGTTGCTCGAAGAGGTGTACCGGCTGCCCAGTATGAAGGAAGCTTCAGCGTATTTGGCCTCCTTCATCGGATATATCAAGAAGAAGCTTCAAGGTGAAGACAAGGAGTACAGTCTCGTCGTCAAGAAGGTAGTCGATTACATTAACAACCATTTCGCTGATAATATTAATCTGACTTCCATCGCCGATCAGTTCGGCTTGAGTCCCAGCTATCTGAGCAGGTTGTTACGGACGGAGACGGGCATTAACTTCGTAGATTTGGTGTCCAAAGYCCGTATCGAAGCGGCTAAGCAGTTGCTCATGGATCCGAAGAACAAGGTCAACGAAGTAGGAGAACGGGTCGGATATAAGGAATATGCTTACTTCTATCAGGTGTTCAAGAGAATGGAAGGTCAGTCTCCGAAAGAATACAAGAATAGAAGTAAAGAAAACTAATAAAAGTGTAAGAATGTAGTATAGAAACCGCTTCCATCGTGAATTACAGTGTTACTACATCACATTCAAGCTTACAGAAGGCTAGTAGCATCCATATATGAGAGCCCAATCTTGCTCCGATAGGAGTAGGATTGCCCTGTTGCAGTGACGGCTGCCTGAGAGGAACTTTGTCGTCCCTTGGCGGGCAGCCTGTTGTTCGTGAAGCAACAAACGAAGGGAGAATGTAACTGTGAGAAGTACACCTTTCAACATGGCCGAATCTATCTTTGAGCTATTCACAGATCCGAAACTGAGCGGATTGCCCCATTGGTACATTGAACCGAGGGAATCTAGTGGACTGAAGGTATCTCAGCGCTGGGCACTCGTGCAGTTCGAATGGACAGCGAAGCCGGACCGAGGACCTGTGCTAAGGATGACGCGCGACTTCCAGGTTCAGTGTGAGCAATATGATCACCTGATGATTTCGCTCGTTGCCCCCGAAGGGGCTGTGCTCAAGATGGAGATCGGAACGGACAAGGGGATGATTCAGTATGAATCGGAGCCATTCGGCATGTTGAAGCGGGAATGTTATGTTCCGCTCGACACGGCGACAGCCATCCATTCCGTTACATTAGAAATGTGGCCGCAAGCCGATGGGGCGGGGTTAGGGTGGTTCAACTGGATCGGACTTCATCACACCGGCCAATTGGAGCGGTACGCAGCTCAATGGAAGCGCTTCGACGAGCGTTGGGACGATTACTTGCTTCCGGAGAGCTACGAGCCTAAGTTCGAGCCATCCTATGGTCTTGTTGTGAACCTCGAGGAGCTGGAAATGCTACGGACCAAGCACGATGCATGGGTGCGGGAGCACGGTACGAGTCCCTTTCTGGAGCTTGCGAAGGATGCAGAGAAGCTCGTTCCGGAACAGATGATTGGCGAATTCGTCAACTTCTGGAATGACACACGATATTGCCGTGATCGCGATTACGGGAAGCTGTTGTTAACGCACGGACCGAACTCAGCAGCTGCTGGTCTGCTCACGAAGAACAAATCGTTGCTCCGGTTGGCTGCACGTTATGTGATCTCGATCGCCATGTGCGGAAAGTGGGATAGCGGCTTTATTTGCTATTTTCCAGGAAGCGCGTGGGAGCATCGGTCTTTCGTTCAATCGCTCTGCGTCTTGGAGACGGCGGCGATACTGGATATGGCCGGCGAGTGTTTCACCGAATACGGGAAAGAGCTACTACTAAGGCGTATCGCGGAAGAAGGACAAGGAAGCATCAACTTCAGCACATGGAAGCACGAATACATTCACCATTGCAATCAGCTGCCGTGGTTCAGCCCAGGCCGCCTGCTAGGTTATACGGTGCTGGAGCAGACGATGCCGAGGGTAGAGCCATACACCGAGCTTGCGATCAAGGATCTGATCGATAGTATGCAGCACACGATATTGCCTGACGGCGGTTTTTTGGAAGGGCCTATGTATTTTGCCTGGACTGTGCGTCAGTGTGCGATTTCGTTATATTATTATGCGCGCAGACGGGGAATCGAGTTCTCGTCGATCATGCCGGACAACTTGAAGCGTACGGCGGCATTCGCTGAGGCCCTCGCCTCTACGGCGGACGATACGCTGATGATTCTCGTATGCGACGCCATCTATATCAATCAGGAGGCGCTTGCCTATTTGGCCGCGTTGATGCCGGATAGCGAGTGGGTGAATCTATTTCGCAAATCGCTGCGCGTTGTCGGAGGCATTCCAGATACGCTGCCAGCTTACTTGCTGGAGTCATCCATTCCTGCGGCAAGTGCCGAACGAAGTTCGTTCGTGCAGTTGCCGAACATGGGACTCATGTCCTCGTTGAGACGTCATGAAGGCGAGTATGTTAAGCTGCTGCTGATGGGCAATCATGCTAAAGCTGACCATACTCATGAAGATAAAGGCCATTTCGTGCTTGAATTCGCCGGGGATACGTTCGCCATGGAGCCGGGGAGCTGCGATTACAGCAACCCGTTAGCAGAAGTATTGAAGCATACTCAGCGGCACAACATGTTATCGCCAGTCGGTATGGACGAGAGGCCTCGGCCGCAAAATCCGCTGCCCTTCGATGTAATCCCACAAGGCAGTGGCGACGAGACGTCTTTCCACGCGCAGATCGATGCCACTCCGGGATGGGAAGCGTATTACCGCAAGTGGATACGGACGTGGGATTCGCCGACTCCGAATGAACTGACGATTACAGATGAGTATGAGTTGGAACGCGGCACGGGAGTCGAGTTTTACTGGTCAACTCCGCTAGCTGCGGAGGTGGAAGGCAGCACTGTCGTTCTGCGCGGCAATCGCGGATTGGCGCGTATCGCAGTGCCGGAAGGGTGCACCGTGCGGATCGATCGGTTGCCGCTGTTCAGCGAGGACTACAAGGCCGTTATCGAGCAGCGTAAGGAGATGCAGTGCGGCTGTATGCCATTCAGCAGTGTGCAGACACGCATTGCGATTGGCCGATCAGGGACAACAGGAACGATGCGGATCCATGTGTCGCTAGAACGGTTGTGAACCGGCTAACGTTATGTAAAGAAATCTAATAAAAACGTAAAATAGTCGTATTTTAACCGATTCCGACGTGTTTTACATTGTTACTATACACAGCTCAAGAGAAAGCGAGGTTGCCTTATGTTTGGAAATTCCGGATGGATCTGGAAGCCAGGGGAACTAAGACCAATCAATGAACATATCTGTTTCCGGAAATCGTTCGAATGGGCAGGCACAACCGCAGAGCAAGTGACCTTATCCCTTTCGGCGGATACCAAGTACAGACTATGGGTGAACGGGACCGAGCTGGGTGAGGGGCCGATCCGTTCTACGGCGGACCATTGGTATTACGACTCCTTCGACATTGCGCATCTGTTGATACCTGGAACGAATTCGATTGCCGTAAAGGTCTGGCACTACGGGCATTCCAACTATCAGTATGTGGAGAATGCAGCGGGTTTGATCGCACAACTTCGGGTGGAAGATGCAGCTGGCTCGAGAATCATTATTGAAACGGATGAGACGTGGCTCCAGCGCCCCCATACGGGATACGACCGCAACGTAGTGAAGCGCAACGTCAATATCGGCTGGATGGAAATCTACGATGCGAATGAGATGGATGATGATTGGGTGTTGCCTTCCTATGATGACCGTGGATGGGAGCCTAGTGTAATTGTAGCCCTACACGGAAGTGAACCATGGGGAACGTTGTACCCCCGAGATATTGAACCGTTGTCCACACAACTCGTTCGTCCCAAACAAGTAATTGCACTTAGTGAGATCGTGCCGATCCGACAAGTGATCTCCGTTAATATGAGGGATAATCTATTCCCCGAGGCACGTGATGCCAATGCCAAAATATTCAGCGGATTTCTGGCGGTCAAGCTGGTTGCGCCGACGAATACCTCAGGCCGATTCACGTTCGCTCACTCCAAGTGGAACGGGGTACAAGGACGATTTCGAATTGACGATACGTGGTATACCCATAATGCGGAGATCCACATATCGGCTGGTGAGCATTTGTTCCTGATGGAAATATGCGGTGTTCATAATGACTTGTTCTCGCATATGGAGCTCGACTTCGATGTCGAGTTGCAGTTCGCCCATCCGTTCGGGGAGGACGGGGCTTCCTTCGTCACCATCGGCCCATTCGAGACAATCGAGTCATTCGCTGACGGTCATAAGCCGGTGTACGGCGGGGTAGAAAAGAGCACAGGCTTGAACCACGAACATCCGCTGCTGCTGGAAATCGGACAATGCACCACCATCGGCGAATTTGAAGCGTACCGCCACATGTGCCAGGATGTTGAACCCCGGCATGTGCTCGTCAATAAGATGATTTACTCGCTCATGCAGCGCAAGCGATTCGTGCGTAGCTGCCCGATCACGAATCAGACGGAACGGATGTTGCATGATCATTTGCTGCCGACCGTACTCCCAGTTCCGACCGATGGCGGGGACATCGAGACGATACTCGATTTCGGCAAAATCTATGTGGGTACGATTGAATTCGAAGTAAATGCACCCAAAGGCACGATTATCGACGTGTATGGGTTCGAGAACCGCGTGAATGGCGCGAACGCCTACACGTCCGGCTGTAACAACTCGTTCCGGTACATTTGCCGGGAAGGGCGGCAAACATTCAAGAGCGGTACACGGATGGGATTCCGCTACCTGATCATGACCGTGCGAGCTTCTGAGCAAGCCCGTGCATCGGAATCAGCATCGGTGCGAATTCACCGGGTGCAACTGCACCAATCCAGCTATCCGGCGACAGACAAGGCACTGTTCCGTTGCTCGGACCCGCTGCTGAACGATATATGGGAAATATCCCGACATACATCACAGATGTGTATGGAAGATACGTTCGTCGATTGCCCCACCTACGAGCAAGTATTCTGGGTAGGCGATTGCCGAGTGAGCGCCCTGGTCAATTATCAACTGTTCGGCTCCTACGAGCTCGTCAGACACTGTCTGGAAATGGTGCCTCGCTCGCGTTCACAAAGTCCGCTGCTRCTCGCCTTGCTGCCGACCGACTGGCAAGCCGCCATTCCAATGTGGACATTCAGCTGGATTATCGCTTGCAAAGAATACGTTTCCTACAGTGGYGATGAAACCTTCGTTGAGTCCATCTACCCGTCAATTCGAGAAACACTTGAAGCGTATCGTGGTTTCATGAACAAGGACGGTCTGTTCGACACGAGCTCTTGGAATATGTTGGACTGGGCACCGATTGACATCCCGTATGTGGGTGTCGTTACCGCTCAGCAAGCACAGTTGGCTTACTGTCATCGGATTGCCGCCGATATGGCGCAGTCGTTAGCTCTTCATGATGAAGCAAGTGCGCTAAGGGAGTATGCGGGGCGCATGAAGCAGGCGATACAGGACCACTTGTGGGATGAGGAACACGGGAATTATTTGGACGGTATACATCGTACAGGGGAGCATTCCACTACGCGGAGCCTCCAAACCCATGTATTGCTCTACTTGACTGACTGCCTGGGTGAGCGACAATCCGCTATCATCGAGCCGAAGTTAATCGAGCCACCGAAGGACTGGATCGGGATCGGTTCACCGTTCTTCTCGTTCTACTTGTTCGAGGTATGGCAGCGGTTCGGCGAGCTGGACCGCACACTCGAGCAGATCCGCACCGATTGGGGCAAGATGATCCGGTATGGAGCTACGACCACGTGGGAGACGTTCGCCGTATTTCCGCGCAGCCATGCGCATGCCTGGTCGGCTGCTCCTGCCTTTGTACTCGGCAATCAACTGTTAGGCGTGGAGATGCTGGAGGACGGATTCCGCAAGATTCGCATCAATCCGCCGATCACAGAACTCACTTGGGCGGATGGAGCCATACCAACGAGATATGGACGCATTGACATCTCATGGTCGAAGGAAGCGGAGCAGCGAGTTATGCGCGTTTTGGTTCCCAAGGATATTGAAGTGGAAGTAGTGCCAGAACGATTGGGAGAATGGGACATCCAGATCACTGCAATCGAATAAATTCAACATGCATGGGAACGGGAGGTGTCCGAGATGGCTATTGCACAGCTGCAGAGACAGCATATAGAAAGTATGATTCAACGAGTCATTAGCGGGATGCAAAATCTGGAGATCACGATTGAGGAAGATACTCCGGTCAGTATTATCTCAATGGACAAATGGGATTGGTCGCAAGGGGTAGGGTTGTTCTCGCTTTACTTGTACTACAAGGAGACGGGCAACCGTGATATTTTCAACTACTTGACCGATTGGTTCGATAACCGCATCCGTGAGGGGCTTCCACCGAAGAACGTCAATACGATGTGTCCGCTGCTTACGCTTAGCTACATTTATGAAGAGACGGGCAACCCCGAGTATCTGCGAATTTGCGAAGAATGGGCCAGCTATGCAGCAGATGAGATGCCGCGTACGCCGGAATTCGGAATTACCCATGCCGCGATCGATAATCCGAACGATGGCGAGCTGTGGGACGATACACTCTACATGACCGTACTATTCATGAGCCGCATGGGGATCCTGCTGAACAAGGATTACTACGTGCAAGAGAGTATTCGTCAATTCCTCGTTCATCTCAAGTATTTGACCGACACGAGGACCGGATTGTTCTTCCACGGTTGGACTTTCCTGGAGCGGCATAATTTCGCAGGAGCACTATGGGGACGCGGCAACGCCTGGTATACGGCGGGGCTGGTCGATTACCTCGATATTATCAAGATTCCGCTGGGCGTTGAGTTATTCTTACTCTCGTCCCTGGAACGACAAGTGCAGAAGCTGACCGAGCTGCAACGACCAAGCGGCATGTGGACGACCCTGCTCGATGATCCGACCTCATATGAGGAGACTTCGGCGACGGCAGGTTTCGCTTATGGCATCTTGAAGGCGGTACGCAAAGGTTACATTAGCGAAGACTACAAAGAAGTCGGGCTGAGGGCGCTTCAAGCCGTCATTAACAAGGTCGATGCCAAAGGCGCTGTACATGGCGTTTCATACGGGACGCGAATGGGACGTACCTTGCAATTTTATAAGGACATCCCTGTATGTCCGATGCCTTATGGGCAATCGATGACGCTGCTGATGCTGGTGGAAAGCCTGCATCATGTGGAGTAATTACGCAACCTTCCGGTTCATTTGAGCCGGGAGGTTTTTTCGTATATTAGAATTTAAACTACCGGGGGTTCATCCTTTTTCAAAATAATATCAAAGTATAAGGTTTTGGGATTCTGGAGGGACTAAACAAAATTTCAATAACGGTCGGAATCTCCTCGCTTACCCTCACAACGCGCTAAACAGAACTCAAACGCCATATGACCGTCCGGTGATCTTCTGGACGTTTTTTATTACTTACGAGCGTTGCGAAATTGTTCCAAGCGGATGTCAAGAAACCTAATAAAAGGTCAAGGCTTTCCTATATAATACGGTTACACTTTTCATTAAAATGAACACAGAAAATGAAACCAAGGCGAGAGAACATCTGTCAGCCAATGGAGGAAGCGTACCATGAATGTGTTCAGTTCGCTGAAAGAGTATTATCGGAATGAGAGAAAGCTGATGGTTCTGGCTATTTCTTGTTTGTTGATCAGTACAGCGCTTGGGCTCGTGTACCCGAACCTGCTCCGCTATCTGATCGACGATGTAATCATGAAGAAGCAGTACGATGATGTGCTCATGCTAGCGCTGCTAGTAATCTCGGTTGTTGTAGTGAAAGCCACTTTCGTGTTTTCATTCGGACATTTCGGCTCAGTTGCCGGCAACCGTGTTGCGTTGAATCTTCGCAATGCCGCATATCAGAAATTGCAGGCGCTTTCTTTCTCCTATTATGACAAGGCGAAGACGGGCGACCTCATGTCTCGCTTGACCGGAGACTTGGAGACACTGCGGAATTTTGCGGGTTATGAACTGGGTCATATGTTCAACTTCTGCGCAAGTCTCTTGTTCGGTTCCGCGGTCATGTTCACGATTTCATGGCAGCTAACGTTAATTGTCCTCGTAACAATGCCTATGCTTGTTGTCCTGGCGGTTAAGTTCCAGACCCGAGTGGAACCTGCCTTGCGCGCGGTAAGGACATCGGTGAGCGAACTGACCAGTACGGCTCAGGAAAATATTTCGGGCGTTCGTACGGTGAAATCATTTTCCCGTGAGCCCTATGAAGTGGAGAAGTTCTCGAAACGCAGCGAAAAATATAAAGACATCAACATTAATACGGCTCACATTGTCGCTAATTATATCCCGATGATGGAATGGACTGTGAATTTGAGCGTCGTTATTTTGTTGGGTGTGGGTGGTTACCTGGTGCTTCAGGATGCGTTGTCAATCGGGGAGTTGGTCGCATTTTTCAGTCTTGTCTGGTACATCATCGGTCCATTGTGGCATGTCGGGTATCACATTAACATCTACACACAGACCAAAGCGTCCGCTGAGCGTGTCGTAGAAGTGCTTCAGCATTACGTGCAGATCAAGGATAAAGCGGACGCTATTCCACTGCCTGAAGTTGGCGACATCGGCCACCACGTGCAATTCGCTAACGTTACGTTCGCCTACAATGAGAAGGCGCCTGCGCTAGAGCATATCAACATTGATGCCAAACCCGGCACTGTGATCGGGATTCTTGGAGGCACCGGTTCGGGCAAGTCGACCATCATTCAACTGCTGATGCGAGCCTATAATGTTAACGAAGGGCACATACGAATTAACGGATGCGATATTGGCGAAGTACAGCTGGCTACTCTGCGTAAGGAGATGGCATTCGTATTCCAGGATACATTTCTGTTCTCATCAACGATTCGTAACAATATTGCTTATGGAGTGTATGAGGCGACCGACGAGCAGGTGATCGCTGCAGCCAAGCTGGCTATGGCGCACGATTTCATTATGGAGCTTCCAGAAGGCTATGATACGGTCGTAGGCGAGCGTGGACTTGGCTTGTCCGGTGGACAGAAGCAGCGGATCGCCATAGCGCGGGCGCTGATCAAGCGTCCGAAGCTACTAATACTGGATGACGCTACCAGTGCAGTAGATATGGAGACGGAACATGATATACAGCTAGGCATTCGTTCTCTGCAAGGCAGCACG
Organism: Paenibacillus sp. P4_E11; assembly: GCF_056401635.1. Lineage (NCBI taxonomy): Bacteria > Bacillati > Bacillota > Bacilli > Caryophanales > Paenibacillaceae > Paenibacillus > Paenibacillus sp. P4_E11. Next base: position 44,808 of record NZ_JBFUIX010000040.1, read on the forward strand.
ATCTTCATTATCGCGCACCGGATATCGTCTCTACAGCATGCGGATGAAATCATCGTGCTGGAAGAAGGTCGAATCATAGAACGGGGGACCCATTACGAGTTGCTGGACAATGGGGGCCGCTATGCAGATACGTATCGGATTCAGCACGAGGTTAGTCTTGACGGAATGAAGGATGGATCTGTGTCAAAAAAGCCAGAGGAAGCAGAGAGGAGGCTGGTCTATCATGAGTAAGTCAGCTCAGGGACATCGCTTCATATATAAAGAAGACGAGGTGATGGAGAAGGCGTTCGACTGGGGGCAGCTGAGACGTCTGGCCATTTACATGAAGCCTTACAGCAAGCAGCTCCTGCCAATCATTCTGATCATGATGGTAGTAGGAGCGCTTACGAAGCTGGCTGTTCCTTATCTTATTAGTTTGGCGATCGATCGGGCATTGCTCGGCAACAACGGCAATCTTCTTGTCATATACGTCGCAACGATGTTCGTCTTATATGCAATCCAATGGGCCGCGAACAGTTACCGAACACGATATACAAGTGTGATTGGGCAGAAGGTGATTCATGATCTGCGCTTTGATCTATTCAAGCACATCCAACAGCTGTCATTCCGCTTTTTCGATAAGCGCCCGGCAGGTTCTGTGCTCGTACGCGTCACCAACGACGTCCATGCGCTTCAGGATTTATTCACCAACGGAGCCGTGAACTTAATGATTGACTGTGTACAATTGATCGGGATCGTCATCATCTTACTCGTACTGAACTTCAAGTTGGCCATCGCGATCATTATTACAGTGCCACTGATGTTCGTAGTGTCTCAGGCGCTGCGCAGACGGATTCGACAAGCATGGCAAGAAGTGCGCTCCCGTCAATCCAGAATCAATGCGCACCTGAATGAGAGCATTCAGGGCATCAAGGTTACTCAAGCGTTCGGCCAAGAATCGAACAATATTGGCTTCTTTGGCTCCGTGAATGAAGTGAACCGTATATCTTGGAATAAGGCACAGACGTTGAACATGAGCTTCGGCCCGATAATTGAGATTACAGCGGCAATCGGTACTTTTATCTTGTTCTGGTATGGCTCGCATCTCGTGGAGACCGAAGCCATAACGGTCGGACTGCTCGTCGCATTCGCCAGCTACATCGGTAACTTCTGGGAGCCGATTAACCGCTTGGGCGCGATGTATTCGCAACTGCTGGTGGCAATGGCATCTTCGGAACGAATCTTTGAATTTCTTGATGAACAACCGGTAGTGAAGGAGAAACCCAATGCGCCTGCACTACCTCCGATCAAAGGCCATATCCAATTCGAGCAGCTCGTATTCGAATATGAAGAAGGCCGTCCGGCCTTGCGAGGCATTCAGCTCGAAGTGAAGGAAGGGCAATCGATCGCACTCGTCGGCCATACGGGTTCTGGCAAGAGCACGATCGTTAATCTGCTCTGCCGGTTCTACGATCCAGTGAACGGGAAGGTGAAGATCGACGGTTACGACTTACGTGACATTACGCTGCACAGCTTGAGGTCACAGGTCGGGATCGTCATGCAGGATACGTTCATCTTCTCCGGTTCGATTATGGACAATATCCGCTTCGGCCGCCTGGAAGCGACAGACCAAGAGGTCGAGGCAGCAGCTCGGGCGGTACACGCACACGACTTTATTAGCAAGCTGCCGCACGGTTACCACACAGAAGTCGAGGAGCGTGGCTCGATGCTGTCCATGGGTGAACGCCAACTGCTTTCATTCGCTCGAGCGCTGCTGGCCAACCCGCGCGTTCTTATATTGGACGAGGCGACCGCTAGTATTGATACGGAGACCGAGGTTAAGATCCAAGAGGCGCTCAAGACGCTTCTAGCCGGGCGCAATTCGTTCATTATCGCACACCGGCTCAGTACGATCCGCAATGCGGACCAGATCGTCGTGCTGGATCATGGATTGATCAAGGAACAGGGCACTCATGAAGAACTGCTGGTGAACAAAGGGATTTATTATGGATTGATTGAGGCACAATACCGATTTTTCACGAAACAATCAGCAGGTTGACAGGCTGAGGGAGGAGAGCGGGTATGCAACGATTAATATTAAATGAGGATTGCAACCATTACGTCGTCAATCGCCGCAATTCGAACCCGGGCGTGAGCGAGGTTGACGCCTGGGTGGATCAATATGCGGACACGCAAGTGGATGAGCTTGTATTGAATGTGAACGCGATGAGGGCTGCTTACGACAGCAAGGTGTGGGAATCGTTCTGGAGCGGGTACGACCCTGAGGGCGGCGACGATCAGCCGTTCCTTGCTGCCGTCGCCCCTGCCGCGCGGGAAACGACGCGCAAGTGGATTCATGCTGCTTGGAAGCTGAATCACGATGGCATCGATCTATATGAACGATGGATCGCCCGCTGTCGGGCGAATGGCATTACGCCGCGACTGTCCATGCGGATGAACGATGTGCATAGCGTCAATGAAGAGCAGCATCCGATGCACAGTACATTGTGGCAGGAACGTCCTGATCTGAGGCGAGTGCCCTATAAGTTCACAGACTGGACGGATAAGGCGTTCGATTACGGGCGCCAGGAAGTGCGGGATAACGCATTCACACTAATCGAGGAGATGATGGAGCGGTACGACGCCGATGGCTTGGAGCTGGATTGGATGCGGTTCGGTTATCATTTCAAGCCGGGCAGCGAGCAGGAGGGGGCAGCGATTCTGACCGAGTTCACGGCAGATGTCCGTGCTCTGCTGGATCGCTGGGAGGACAAGCGTGGTCATCGCATCAGCCTCTCGGCACGTGTCCCGTCCAGACCGAATACGGCACTAGGACTTGGTATGGATGCTGTGACTTGGGCGCGTAAAGGATTGATCGATTCACTCGTCATCACGCCGTTCTGGGCAACGATCGAAACCGATATGCCAGTCGAGCTATGGAAACAGCTGCTTGAAGGTACGGGTGTTCATTTGGCCGCTGGACTGGAAGTGCTCATCAGAGCTTATCCAACCTCCGCGCTTCGCCAGATGAACTCCTTGGAGACGGTGCGTGGTGCAGCAGCCTCGTTGCTGTCACGAGGAGCAGATTCCATCTATTTGTTCAATTATATGGATTCGGACACGACGATTGATGATATACAAGAATACCGTCAACTCATCAGGGAAGCGGGTAGCTTGGATACGCTGAAAGGCAAGTCCAGAAGACACGTTGTCACATACACGGATACTTGGGCGCCTGGTGAACCAAGAGCATTTCCACTGCCTATCGTATGTGCAGATCAGTCCCATGCTGCATTGCGAATTCATCTGGGGCCACAGTTGGAAGAAGGCGAATCGGCAGAAGTGCTCATAGGCGTTCAAGCTGGGGAGATACTGGATGAATCCGACTGCAGGCTGTTGTTGAACGGAGTGGAATGCGCTTACAACGGAGTGTATCATATGGTGAAGCCGCGTCCGGAGGGCGCTGTATACCGCTTCCTGGTCCCAACTGGCGTAGCAAAAGGCGGATTCAATGTGATCGACCTGCTGCCGAAGGCTGGCTTCACCGTAGTCTGGGTGGAGATCGCAGTACGCTGAACTACGCATCATTGGATAGAGTGAGTATACGAATTAGCAAAGGTGGAGAGAGCATGAGCAAAGCTCAATATTTGGCCTATATCGAGAAAGCAGTCATGTATGGACGTGAAACCTATTACGAACACATTGAGAATTGGAAAAAAGGTTATAATCCGAATCAATTCTTTGGTATGTATAGCGCACCGGGCATTCTTGCTGTTCAAGTGCAAATAGAAGGCTTCATGTACCATGTTACCGGTAATCTGGAGTATGCGCAGAAAGCCAAGGAATGGCTGCTGGAGGCGGACACCTATCTATCCATCGTTCCAGAAGAGCATCTGAAGCTATATCCCGAGTATGAGAAGGGCGTCCCGGCATTCGAGCCCATGTTTCAAGGCCAGAATTACTTGTACGGGTACTTATTCATCAAGGATAGCGGGATCGTGAACCCGGAGGAGAAGCTTCGCATTGAGAAGTCGATTAGAAGCAGTATCGATTTCATGATGCATTATCCCGAGTGGGGGGCGCATAACCGCTCGATGCTGCGTGTATGGACGATGTCGCTGGCGATTGAAGCGTTAGGCGATACCGAAGAGACGAAGACATGGGACAAGATGTGCAAGTATTTGGCCGAAGAGTCGATTGGCAAATGGTCGATCGAGGATGCACAGCTGTATCTCATCCTATGGCTAATCTCCTGCCAAGAGTATGCCAAGTATGCCGGTTTCGAGAAATCATATTTCCAGAAGTCGCAAACCAAATATTATTTTGACTACCTGATGCGTATCATTACCCCGGAAGGTTTCATTCCAGATTACGGGGATTCTCATTTCGGTTCCAATTGGTACTTGTGGCTCTCTTGTTTGGAGAAGGGCGCATCAGTTTACCAAGACACGCATATGAAATATGCAGCTTCCAAAGTATTCGAATATGGAATGGCCCTCACAGGTGACCAAATCTCTGTCGGACTAGCGGCTTCATTGACCTACGCCTACTTATGGGCAGACGATAATGTTGTACCGATTAAGCCGGATTGGGGCACCGAGGAGCTGTTGGAGGACGTTGTTGGCAAAAAAATCGTGTTTCGCGATGGTTGGAACGAGGAAGATGCCTACATGCTGTTGAATTATAGGGATGAGGGCAATTATGCGTTCACTCCTCGCAACTATTTGCGGCACACCATCTCCGTGAAGGCGGAGAAGACGCATCATGGGCATAGCGATGAGAATGCCATCAACTTGCTGGTCAAGGATCGCAATGTGCTGCTGCATGATGGCGGTTACCGCGAGTCGCTCCCGAACGGCAAATACCGCAATGATATTTACCATAACCGTCTAGTCTTCCGCGCAGGCGAACTGCCATCAGACAGCGGGGTATACGATTTCCTGCACGACCATGGTTACTACAAGCCAGCGATTACAGAAAAGATTCATATGCAAAAGTTCGACCGGCTGGAGTATAGCCGTACTCGTGTCTTCGATGTGAACAACAAAATTACATGGGACCGCAACGTCACGTACATGAAGGAAGACGGTGTATTCATTATCGTCGACTGGACGAAGGCGGAAGCTGCTCAGACTGTAACGACAGCGAATTTGTGGCATACCGGAATGGTTCTGAGTCAAGAGGGCGGTGTCTTCGATACGTGTGTGAAGCATATTCATCGGGGGCCAGGCGACCAAAATCCGCATGTGAACCGCAACGAATGGGCGCTCGCTATCGAGTTCCCCGGTAGCAGCAAGCGTATAGGCCAGGATCCGATCAAGCGTGCGTACGGGGAAGCGGTCATGCTCTATGAAGTGGAATCAAGCGGTCTGAATCAAGGGGAGATGCGGGCTTATGTTACGGTCCTTACACCTCACCGACGTACGGAACAAGCGAAGCGTGTGACAGGACGCGTCTCGATCACCAAGCAATCCGAGCAAGCTGATGTGATCGCACTAACGTATACGAACGGATCTGTATTCCATCTGACGTACAAGCTTGATCTGAACATCGGGCTGCTTGACCCATCTAAGTATCCGCGTTATACATGGAACGATGGGCGAATTGATTATGGACGTGTGGCAACGGACGCAGACTTCGCTTTTGTAGCGGATGAGGCGGATGAGGTGCAATACGGATTTCTGAACGGAAGCCGGATTGAGCTGGATGGGAAGGAATTGTTCTCGACGTATAAGATGACTTCGTATCAGTTCGAAACGAAGAACTGGATAATCGCTGACCACAAATGGAGAGCCTGGGACGGATCTTGTACACGATAAGATACTATTACTAAGAAAACAAGAAAGAAGGGATTGCAGCAAATGGATGATGAATTGTTGAAGAAAAAAGAGGACATTTGCGCCCATCTGGGCGATGAATACGACCGATACCTTGGGGCGATCGTGCCTCCAATTTTCCAAAACTCGCTGTTCACCCGTAAAACAGTCAATCACGGCTATACGTATACGCGTGTTGCGAATCCGACGACCGAGATTGCCGAACGGAAAATTGCGGCGCTTGAGGAAGGAGAGGCAGCTCGCTGCTTCTCCTCCGGGATGGCCGCGATCAGTGCCGCGCTGATGTACTACTTGGAGAAGGACTGCCATGTCATATGTCCTCGTGCTGTCTATGTGCCGACGAAAGCGTTTCTGGAAACGTATATGACGAAGTACGGTGTAGAAGTTACACTAGTCTCCGGAGATAACGTCGAGGAGATCGAACAAGCTATTCGTCCGAATACCAAAGTGATCTATTTGGAAAGCCCGCTGTCCAACGTATTCTCGCTTCAAGATTTGCAGGCGATATCGGCTCTTGCGAAATCGCACGGCATCGCAACAATCATTGATAATACGTGGGCAACGCCGCTGTATCAAAATCCGCTGAAGTACGGCATTGATCTTGTTGTACATTCTGCTTCCAAGTATTTGGGCGGCCACAGTGATATTCTGGGTGGGGTTATAGTAGGCAGTAAGACGGTTCTCGATTCGATCATGAACAATGAGCGGAGCTTGTTCGGCGCGGTTATGGACCCGCACCAGTCTTGGCTGTTGATTCGCAGCTTGCGCACATTGCCTGTCAGAATGAAGCAGCACCAGGACAACGCGATGAAGGTAGCAGCCTTCCTCGAAGATCACCCCAAAGTAGCCAAGGTGTATTATCCAGGTCTGCCTAGCCATCCTCAGTACGAGCTGGGACGTAAGCAGATGTCTGGTTATTCAGCCTTACTCAGCTTCATCCCCAAGGGCGATAAGCAGCAGATCATGAAGATGATGAAGAGTCTCCACTACTTCGAAGAAGGTCCGAGCTGGGGCGGTTTTGAGAGCTTGATCAATTCTCCTGGATTATGGGTCACCGAGGAGACGTCCGCACAAGCTGGAATCCCAGTCGGTCTCATGCGTATCTCAGTCGGATTGGAGAGTGCCGATTCGATTATGGATGATCTGGATCGGGCATTGAACGGGATGTAACTGGATCATAAGTTAGAAGTGTGAAAGGCGGAGTTACGCTTGAAGATTGGGCATGAAATTCGCAAACATCGCGATGCAATCGCCGCCGGCATCTCAGAGCTCGTGCAGATAAGAAGCGTGATGGACACCCCTGAGCCAGGTAAACCGTTCGGAGTCGGAGTCGATCAGGCTTTGCGGCATATGCTGGAAATGGCCGAGTCATTCGAGTTCGAAACCAAGAATGTGGAAGGGTATGCTGGTCACGCTGAATACGGTGAAGGTGATGAGCTTGCTGCCGTACTGGTCCATCTTGATACGGTTCATGAGGGTGAAGGCTGGACGTACCCGCCGTTCGGGGGTGTGATCCAGGACGGGAAGATTATTGGAAGAGGGGCTTCCGATAACAAAGGTCCGGCCGTAGTCGCCTTGTATGCGCTCAAAACGTTGAAAGATCTCGGCATTGTAGGCAACCGTCGTCTACGTCTCATCTTCGGCACGAATGAAGAGAGCGGGATGAAGGATCTGGATGCTTACTTCGAGCGTGAGCCATTGCCAGACTTGGCATTCGCGCCTGATGCTGGCTATCCGATCTTCAATATTGAGATGGGCAACATGAACGTGGTGTTCTCCGGACTAGGAAGCGAGGAGGAGAGCATCAACAAGCCGTTGCTTCCGATTATTAAGCTTGTCGGCGGCAGTACCCTTACGCTCGTACCTGATAAGTGTACGGCGCTACTCTCCCTCGCCCATCTGAACGAAACCCAGGTCGAACGAATTCGCCTTCATGTCGAGAGCCAAGTTAATATATCGGCGACCATCTGTGAAGTGACGGAGCTGGAATTGGAACTGACCGCAAGCAATGAATTCGTAGAAGGCAGTCCAACAGGATCAAGGAATGCGATTGCCAATATGATTGCTTGCCTGCTTCAACTGCAGATGGATACCGGAATGAATGCTTTATTACAATTTCTACACGAGAAGATCGGTTCGCAGACGGACGGACAGTCGCTCGGCATCGCTTGCAGTGATAATTACTCGGGCAGCTTAATCGTCTTCCTCCGTACGATATCGTGCGATGCCCACAAGATGGAAGTATTGTGTAACATCCGATATCCTGTTACACATGATGGTGCGAATATTGTCTCTGTAATTGCCGAGCAAGCCAAAGGATACGGTCTTCAAGTAGAACAGACTCGTCATCTGCTGCCGGTTCACGTACCTGAGGATCATCAGGTTATTATCCGGTTAAGCCGTGCTTACGAGAAGATGATCGGTGAGAAGGCCGTCTTGCTGCGCATGGGAGCCGGTACATACGCCCGCAAGCTGCGGAACAACGGTGTTGCGTTCGGAGCAGGACTTGTCGGTGGCGTGAACACGAATGTACACGCTGCTGATGAATTCGTCTTCATCGAGGATATGATGCGACATGCCGAGATTTGCCTGCAGGGCATGTACGAGCTGCTGGTCGATGAAGTCGAGTAGTGCGAATATGCTCCAGAGGTTCTTCTAAAATAAGCCCCAGACCATCCTGCAGGGTGGTCTGGGGCTTATTGCTGTATGGGACCTTACGATCACCGAAGTCATATTGATAAACAGAAATAATGAGTAAATAGTCATGATTAAGGACCGTTGAAGCGTTCTCCGACCATTTTTTCTATCATTGGAGAGGAGAAGTTGAAATGATGAAGTCAAGAAAACTAATAAAATGTAAAATTCATTACATTTTTATTACTTTTACAACCCTGTATACTTACAATTAGAAAACGCTTTCAGATAGGCGTGAGTTTGCAGAAAAGGAGCGAGGGTATGGCTGCACAGACACAAAACCTTCCGGCTATGACAACGGAGAAACGAACCACAAGCGCTTTTAAGAAAGAATGGTACAAAAATTATGATTTGTATTTGCTGCTACTTCCAGGTCTGGTGTTCTTTCTGATTTTTAGCTATATCCCGATGTTCGGGCTAATAGTCGCCTTCAAGGATTACAATATTTTCAAAGGTGTCTTCGCATCCGACTGGGTGGGGCTCAAGCACTTCAAGGATATGCTTGAGCTTCAGGACTTTTATCGGGTCGTACGAAATACGTTGATGCTTAACGTGTTGGGACTGGTCGTAGGATTCCCTGCACCGATCATATTAGCACTGATGCTGAATGAAATCCGGGCCAAATATTTCAAGCGAATCACTCAATCTTTACTGTACTTGCCACACTTTATGTCCTGGATCATCATGGGCGGTATTATTTATAACGTGCTATCCCCGAAATACGGGATCGTGAACTCGATCATGAGAGCGATGGGGATGGAAGAAATTTACTTCATGATCGAGGAAGTATGGTGGGTTATCGTCTACACCTTGTCCAGTGTGTGGGCGGGAGCCGGATGGGGCACCATTATTTACTTGGCGGCGATGACAACGATTGACCCTTCCTTATACGAGGCGGCGGTCATGGACGGAGCRGGTCGCTGGAAGAAGATTGTCCATATTACGATTCCGGGGATTATGCCTACGGTTGTGATCTTGCTCATTCTGAATGTCGGGCATATGGTGTCCATTGGATTGGAACATCCATTCGCCTTGCAGAATCCGGTCGTCATGGGTATATCGGATGTTTTAAGTACGTACATCTATGCCGCGGGGATTAAGCAAGGCTTGTTCGGCTTAACGACAGCGATCGGGATGTCGCAATCGGTTATTAACCTGATTCTCGTACTGGGCGCGAACTACTTTGCCAAGAAATTGGGTAATGAGGGATTGTGGTAAAATTCATAAGCAAGGGAGAATACAGCTATGGCTGCCATTGAGCAGAAAAATCAGTTTAAGCGCCGCATGTTCGGCAAGTATACAGGCTGGGACGTTAGCTTCAACATTGTGAACTATTCATTAATGATTTTCTTCACTTTCATCTGCATCTTTCCATTCCTGAACACGTTAGCTAATGCGTTCAGCAGCAGTCATGCCATTCAGACAGGCCAAGTCGTCTTATGGCCAGTAGAGTTTCAGTTGGACGCAATGAAGTCTGTCATATTTGATAAGAACATTATTCGTGCGTTAGGGGTAACGGTCTACATTACCTTATTCGGTACAGCACTCAATATGCTGTTCACGATTGGAACCGCCTATCCATTGTCCAGAAGAGACCTGAAGGGCCGCAAGTACTTCATGAATTACATGATTATTACGATGTTATTCGGCGGTGGCTTGATTCCGGGCTACTTACTTATTAAGAACTTAGGTATGTTGAACACCTTATGGTCCATCATGATTCCTGGTTTGATCGGGGCGTTCAATGTTATCATTATGAAATCGTTCTTCCAGAATATGCCCGAAGAGCTACGAGAGGCGGCGGTTATGGATGGCTGCGGCAACATCCGATATTTGGTACGCATCGTGCTTCCTCTGTCGGGAGCGGTTCTAGCCACGATCGGCTTATTTTATGCGGTGGGCCACTGGAACTCGTATTTTGGTGCAGTGCTATTCATCGACAAACCCGAATTAGCCACCCTGCAAGTAAAGTTGAGGAACATCTTGTTGCTATCGCAAATGGACACCTCACTTGAGACCATGCAGACACAGGACAATCTCCATGTCGTTGCAGAGTCCTTGAAGGCAGCGGTTATTGTATTCGCTACAGTTCCTATCTTAATAGTTTACCCGTTTCTGCAAAAATATTTTGTAAAAGGTTCGTTCCTGGGATCTGTTAAAGGATAATAGCGAATCAGCATAGCAAAAAAGCTAACATTATGACAAAATAATAGGATGGTTTTAATCAATAAAACCATCTATATTTACTTTGAAAACGCTTTAGATACAATATTTTCTGGCAGGGAATGGGCTTTTCCCCATTGCACACATAGATATGTCCTGCAACTTAGATAAGGGAGGAATACGTACATGGTAAAAGTTTTTAAAAAAGGGGTAATCGGAAGTTTAGCTATGGTATTAACGCTCTCAGGTTTCTTGGCAGCATGTTCTGAGAAAAGTCCAGGAACAAGTGGAAGCACGCCGCCAACAGCAAACAAAGAACCGGAGAAACCGGTCAAAATCCGCGTATCCTTATGGGATCGCGCCAATGCACCAGAAGGTCAGACTTTGGCCAATAATCCGATTATCAAGTATGTACAAGATGAGACGAAGAAAATTGGACTCGAAGTAGAATTCGTCAGCTTACCTAGATCGACGGAGTCGGAGAAGTTGAATGTCTGGATGGCTTCAGGTGAAGCACCTGATGTGATCATTACTTACTCCATCGATACGATCTTCAAATTCGCGGAACAAGGCGGATTATGGGAGCTTGATTCTTACCTCGCCAAGTATCCGGATTTAGTTAAGAATAACAAAAAGGCGCTTGACCAAGCAGGGATGTACAAAGGCAAGCGTTATGCCATTCCAGCGATCCGTGTGAATACGTATGCCGGTGCTCACATGAAGATTCGTAAAGACTGGGTCGATAAGCTGGGCATGAAGTTGCCGACAACCAATGATGAGCTTTACGAAGTATTGAAAGCATTTAACGAGAAAGATCCGGGTGGAGTAGGTAAAGATAAAGTGGTACCGTTCGCGATGCCAGCTATCAACCAAGCGGCAAAAGCATTCTTC
>NZ_JBFUIX010000041.1:0-56173 GCF_056401635.1 Paenibacillus sp. P4_E11
GCGCTTCGCCGCGGCGCGTGCCCGCGCGCGAGGCGCCGCTCGCGCCCGGCGCTTCGCCGCGCTTCGCCGCGGCGCGTGCCCGCGCGCGAGGCGCCGCTCGCGCCCGGCGCTTCGCCGTCGGCGTCGCCGCTCGCCGCCTCGAAGGCGGCCTTGTCGGCCTGCGGCTGCACGCGGACCTTGTCCACGATGGACCGCGTGAACTTCTTCACGTTCTCTATGAACGTGGCATCGGACGCCTGACCGCGCGAAATCTCGTTCAGCCGGCGCTCCCACTGCCCGGTCATCTCCGGCGAAGCGAGCAGCTCCACGCCCGCGCTGCGGATGAGCTCGATCGCCGCGCGGCCCTTGCCGGTGATCAGGATGCGCTTCAGTCCGTCCGCCAATTTTAAGTGGTGTGTCGATCGCCTCAAGGTCACTCCGGGCCGCAAGGCGCTGGAACAGTTTGTTGCCGAAGGGAAGCGGGTAAGCCAGCTATTAGGTCTCCGCGAGCCGGAGTCAACCGCCCGCGCCGGCAGCATTGAACGGCATTATGCGGACGAATTTTACGGCAATCATGTGGTGAAAGGCATCCGGACGGCAGCGCCAATCCGCGCATGGTCTGCAACCGACACGATAACGTACTTGGTCCGTAATACCGCACCCTGGATGGAAACCTACGATTATGGCAATTCCCATCTGTTGAATCTCTATGGCTCTGCCATGAGCGGCGGCGGACTTGAGGAATGCCCGATCGGGGCCGCCATCCTTAGCGAGAATGAGGCCGTCCGCTCGTGTACGGGCAAAGCGGCGAGAATGGGCTGCTGGAGCTGTACCTTGGTGTCGGACGATACTTCCCTACGGAACCAGATGGAACTACATGAGGAAATACGGCCACTTTACGAAATGCGTCAGTTTTTCAAGGCCGGACAAGACATTCGGTTCTGCGCCTACACCGGTTACAAGCGGGACAATCATAACCGGCCCCGCTTCGAACCCGGATTCGGTAACTGGTCGCTTGATTTTCGGACGACACTCCTTCAGAAGATGGCGGATCTTCATATTCCGCTGCGGGATGAAGAAGTCGACGAAATCTTTCGCCAGGTGCAGAAGCGGTGAAATTCCAGAAATAATTAGATTTGCTCCAAAATTCGTTAGACGTTATGATCCAAAATCCGTTAGAAAAAGGTACTTATGCAACGGTGTGAATAAAAATGCAAACGGGTCAGGCGAATGCCAGACCCGTTCATTTTTAACCGGGAGTGGAAATGGTGAAGCCGTTGTTGAAGCGTCCGTTCATTTGTCATGATGAATCCGAAGTGGGATATCTACATAGATTAGCGGCAGCAAATCAAAGATAACATAAAGTTCTTGAACTAAAGAGCCTTGATGAGATGAAAGTGTGAGTGAAAAAGTTTTGGTGCTCTTTATTGCGGGGGTGACGAACAAATAAGAGATGGGAGAGGGGCATCGTTTCGATGATGTCGCGCCAAGTACGAACGCAACAGGTGATCGGGCGGCTGAATGGCGCAAATGGCAGACGGCGCCTGTTTCGGCCTCATTGCCTTGACTCCCGTTCCTGAAGTGCAGTTGTCCGCAACCTCCGATATTCTCCCGGTGTGACATGGGTCGCGCTGCGAAACATGCGGATGAACGAATTGGCGTTCGGGTATCCGACATTGGCGGCGACTTCGTGAATCTTCATATCGGTGCCCTCGAGCAGCTTCTTCGCCGCCATCACCCGCACTTCGTTGACGCAATGGGTAATATTTCGCCCGGTTTTCTCCTTGAAGTAGTTCCTTAAATACCCGGCGGACATGTTCAGCTTGTCGGCGATCAAGTCCAGGTATAACTCGTCGCCATAATGGGCGTTAATATACGCGAGCACAAAATCGACGATGGGGTCCCGTTCCGATTTTTTCGCTTCGATCCGCTCCGCCGCTTGTTGGGTCAATTCCTCGAAGAACGCTATATACTCCGCTTTGGACACGAACCGGTCGATCGCCTCGAAGGGCGGGTGCTCCAGCTGCAGTTTTGCGGTATCGATCTTGTTGGCCATGAGTGTCAGCAGCAGCTTCGACACAATCGAGTGCGCGAACTGGCGATATTGCAGCGCTGTCGCGCCCTGCTGGTCCAGCCGGTTCAGCGAACGGCGAATATCGTGCATCCAATTCCGCTCGTTCCCGGCGAGCAGGCTCTCGAGGAAATGCTGCTCTTCCGCCGGCGTAAGAGGATGGACGTCCGGCAGCTTCTCCGGGTCGGTGATGATTTGTACTTCGTCGTCCAGCTTCCGCTTCCGCACCATTTCAAGCGCTTCCACGTACGCATCCGTAAAATCGACCGCGTAACGCAAGCGGGGATTGGCGGCGATTGTCACGTAGTAATACGTTTTGTCCCGGTCGAACACCTTTTTAAAATAGCGCAATCGTTCCATTAGAAGGTCGGTCTGTTCATGCTCCGTATAGACGATCGCCACGATCGAATCCGCTTCGACCTGCAAGGACACCGCTTCGGGAAACGAATCGGTGATGGCGAGGTTGATGAAGTCGAGAAAGAAGGTCGACTTCTTACGCTCCGTGATCGGCGTTTGGCGGAAGCGATCCGTAACGAGAATTTGAAACATGACGAAATAAAACGGCCGATCCGTATCGAGCAGCTGCCTAACCTCGTCGCTGTTGATGTAGATTCCTTTCACCTTGTCGACATATGCGTATTTTTGCAGCAGCGAATCTTTGCGGCGCATCGTGTCAATGATTCCTTTGACGCTGTCGCTGATCTGCTTGAATTCATGAATGTTGCTGTTATGCTGGATGTCCACGCTCATCTGGCGCAGCGATTCGGCGATTTTCTGGATCGGGTGCCTGAATCTGACGCTGAGCATAATCGACAAGACCAGGCTTAAAAAGACGGACAATGCGATCAAACCGATCAGGATCGCGTTCATACGCATGATTTGGGCTTCGATCTGTTGATTCGGGGTCATGCTGACATAGGTCAGACCGGTTAGCGGCCCTTTCTGCATAAAATAATAGTTGTGGTCCAACTGCACGTAGCGGTCCGCGCCGGACAACAAATCGACGAGACGGGGGTCCGGGGCGGCTCCGGTGCGGAAATACGATTCTCCCGAATCATTCAGGATCGAAAAATGATCGTCGTTCGAAAGATGCAGATGCTGGAAAATCGCCTTCGCGTCGAGAAACGCGGCCATGTAGTGCCCCGCGAATAGCTTGCTTCTAATGATAAGCGGAAAAAAAGTTCCGGCTTCCGTTACGCTATTGTCCGGGGTCGTCGTCCGAAAAGCGGTGGCGGGGAACAATTTCAGATGGTACTCGCTTTCGAACTGCTTTTTCCAGAAATTTGCCGGATACCGATCGCTTACATAATAGCGCCCGAACATTTCTTGCTCCGTGTGCGAGCTGTTTTTATCAATAATGACGCCTTGATCGTTAAAATAAACGAACACGTTCTCGGCAAACAGATTGTAATTGCGGATGATCGTCTGGAATTCGCCGGTCAATCCATTGATCAGCGGGTAATTGTGGCTGCCCGCGTCTTTGCGGAGGAGGCCTATATCATTTTGAAAGTAGATCGTTCCGAGTACATTGTCCAGGAGCTGGAGCTGATTTTCAAAACTGCCTACGGTGTTGCTCAGGCTGGACATATTGTAGGTGACGATTTGATCGCGAATGCTGTTCGTAAAAAAGCGATACGACAAGGCGTTGAATACGAACGAGACGATGATGATCGCACCGAAGCTGAACAGCAGCTTGACGAAGAAGGAGTTTTTGTTCAGCATGTAACGTAAGATCATGGTATCTAGTCTCCCTGCGTCGTGGTTTGGTTGAAAAAATAGATATAGATTTTCATAAGTATACATCAAGGGCGCGGGCGGAAGAAATATTCCATTTCGCATACGATGCGCAAATGTGCAGGAAATCGCGGCGTCGCCCGCCGATGAAGGGGCTCTGTCGCACCCCTGCGGCAACAATGATGCGCTCGTGCATATTTTGTGCAAACATGCAGATGTTTCGGCGCATGCATGCCGTTGTATGATCATCATGCAAACGTTTGCGAGTGGCAATCTGGAAGGATATGAAGTTAAGAATGGGAGGTAGGGACAATGACGGAGATGAATACCGAGCATTCGGACAACCATCTTAGCAGACGCAAGCTGCTGGCGGCTATGGGCGCCGCGGGCGTAGGCATCGCTTCCGCTGGGCTGCTAGGAAGCGGTAGCGCCTTCGCCAGCAACAAGGCGAATGCGCTCGATCGGGCGCTCGGTCTGGAGCACCCGAATTGCTGGGCGGTTACCGTGTCGGAGTTGAGGGCGATGACCGATCCTGATGAGCATTTCCTCTATTATGTGATCGACCGCGGGAAGGAAGGGCCTTTCTACTACGATCCGGCAGATGCGACATCAACCGATAATGTGGGGACCGTGCTTGTGTCATCGGCCGGCAAGCGGTTTAAGCGGATTGTCGGCGAAGCGGTCGATGTGAAGTGGTTCGGCACGATCGGCGACGGCGCATCGCATCCGCTGTCGGAACAGTTCGCGACGCTGGAGGCGGCGAAAGCGGCGTTTCCGCATGCCAATGCGCTGACAAATGAGGTCGACTGGTGCGCGATACAGGCTGCAATCGAATATGTGAAGACTGGGGCGGCCCCGACGACGCGGGTATACATTCCGAAGGGCACGTACCTCGTCAACCAGGCGATCCGTCCGGAAGTCGACAACATCGTCGTCTCGGGGACGACCGGTTCGATCATCTCGCTGCAGTTCGATTATATCGCGCTGCTGGTCAATAAGACGACACCGCCCGCAACGAAGCCGGAACCCGTGTACAACGTAACGGTCCGGGATCTGACATTCACGGCTCCGAACGGCTTCGGGCCGAACAATGGAGGCATCGTCGCTTTCAATAACTGCATCGATCTGCTGGTCGACAATATCCGGGTCGTTGGCAATTCGGCCTTGCTCACGAGCAGACAACGGATGACGAACGGGATCGGCACTTCGCAAGGGACGAGTGGCGTGATTCGCAATTGCGTCGTGGACAGCGTCAGCAAGCCCGGCTATTATATTGCCAACGGCTCCCGTGATATCCGTGTCGAAGGCTGCGAAGCCCGCAATGTGTCCGGGCATCTCGGCTACCAGCCGGGCATGGGCGTGTCGGGCTGCGACCGGATTACATTCGTCAACTGCACCTCGCACAACAATCAGGGGGCAGGGTTGCAAATTTCGACGGACGGCATCCCGGCGCCGGGAGGAACGCCGGCCACGAACGTTCAGGTGATCGGCGGGCAATTTTACGATAACGGAGGCCACGGCATCTGGATGGGCACTAACGTTGCTGGCCAATATCCGCGCGACGTACAAATCATCGGCGCCGATACGAGCGGCAATCATCTACATGGCCTGAACATTACCGCCGGACGACGGGTCAGCATCGTCGATCATACTTCCAAAGGAAACGGCAGCAGCGGCATCCTTGTAGACAATGGGGCCAGGCTGGTATCGACGGTCGATGTGATCAATCCGAACGTGTACAACAATGCGACCGTTCTGACGATCGGCGGTGTCGTGATTCGCGGGGCAGAGCGGGTTACCATTCAGGGGGGCCGCGTCTTCGACGATCAGACAACGAAGACGCAAGATTACGGCATCGAGTTTTTCCCCGACAGTCAGAGCTTGAAACCGGCCAACATTCGCATCCTCGACGTCCAGGTATTCGGCAACGTGCATGATTACGGGCTGACGACGGTGGAGGGGGCGAATGTGGAGGCGACCAGCGGCTTTTACCGCATCCGGCATGACGGCAATCCGGAGGGCAATTTGTCGGCGCCGCCGGGATCGGAGTATACGGACGATTCGACCGGCACCAAGTATATCAAGGTCACCGGAACAGGCAATACCGGTTGGAAACAGCTTGCCGTCGTCGTTTAACGCGAGGGCGTGAGGATACATAAGGGGGAGACCACCATGAAACGAACATTTGCAATCGCTGTCAGCCTGACACTGCTGACATCGCTGATCGCGGCGGGCTGCAGCAAGAGCGGTACGGACGCGCCGGGAGCGCAGGCAACGGCGTCTGCTTCCGCAAAGACTTCGGCGGCAGGATTGCCGGCCAAGTTCGATCCGCCGGTCGAATTGAGCACCGTCCAATTCAGCTTGCCGTCGGTCAAATTTTTTAACGGCGACGATATCAACAATAA
The DNA here is from genome assembly GCF_056401635.1 of Paenibacillus sp. P4_E11. Classification (NCBI taxonomy): domain Bacteria; kingdom Bacillati; phylum Bacillota; class Bacilli; order Caryophanales; family Paenibacillaceae; genus Paenibacillus; species Paenibacillus sp. P4_E11. The sequence goes on from NZ_JBFUIX010000041.1 coordinate 6,190, forward strand.
TCCGTGGTCGCGGCATATCGAACAAACATTCGGCATCAAGGTGAAAACGCTATGGGCCGTCCCGGAAACGGAATACGACAAGAAGACGAATCTGATGATCTCGTCCGGAGATCTTCCCGACTTCTTCCCGGCCACGCCGCAGCAGTTCAAGCAGTTGTACGATGCAGGCATGCTTGAGGATCTGACGCAGTTGTACGCGAATACGGCGCCGGACGTCGTGAAGAAGGTCGTAGCCGACGCCGGTCCCGAGGTGACCAAGTCGGCTATGATGGACGGCAAGCTGATGGCCATCCCGTACACGGGAACGGCCAAGGAAGCGGCACCGATTCTATGGATTCGCAAAGATTGGATGGAAAAGCTGAAGCTGCCCGCCCCAAAGACGATGGACGATTTGCTGCGCATCGCGGACGCCTTCACGAATCAGGATCCGGACGGCAACGGCCAGAAGGATACGTTCGGCCTGGCGATGGATAAGGAGCTTAGCGGCATCGCCGGCATCACCAACGGGTATCATGCTTACTGGGACATCTGGATGAAGGATAGCAGCGGCAAGCTCGTGTACAGCAGCGTGCAGCCGGAGATGAAAAATGCGCTTGCCGCCCTGCAAACCATGTTCAAGGCGGGGCAGATTGATCCTGAGTTTCCGGTTAAGCCTGCGAGCAAAGTAAACGAAAGCGTCGGCGCAGGCAAAATCGGGATGATGATCGGCGTCCGCGGCTCGGCCAATTCGCCGCTTGCGACGCTGACGCCGAATCAAGAGTGGCAGGCCTACCCGATTCCTACCGTGGACGGCAAACCTGCATCGCACACGCTGCCGCTCAATATTTACAAATATTACTGGGTGGTGAAGAAAGGAACGAAGCATCCTGAAGCGCTGTTCAAGATGCTCGAATTTTGGCTGAATACGTTCTACTACAATACGTCGGAGGACGTGTTCTATAAGTTCGTCAACCCGAGCAAGGAAGACAAGTCGGCGACCTGGTCGATGGCGCCAATCCGCATCTACTTGTCCGACAACAACATCGAGAACTACCGGCAGGCGAACGCCGTGCTGAAGGGCGAAAAATCCGCCGATCAGCTCGCGCCGGACCGGCGCAATGTGTATGACCGTATCATGCAGTACAAGAACGGCGACAAAAAGCTGTGGGGCGAATACGCGCAGAACGGGCCGGACGGCTCAGCGGCGATCATCGACAAGGTGATCAAGGAAAACCGCTTTGTGGTCAACCAGTTCTATGGAACGCCTACTCAGACGATGACCGATAAAGGCGCAAATTTGGACAAAATCAAAAGCGAAACGTTCATGAAAATCATTGCCGGCAACGCGCCGATCTCGGAGTTTGACAAGTTCGTAGACGATTGGAAGAAGATCGGCGGCGATCAAATTACGAAAGAAGTCAACGACTGGTACGCCAAGCAAAAGTGAGACGCACCACGTTTGAAGCAAAACTAAACGCGGAGCGTCGGGGGGCGAGGCAAATGCGGTTGCTTTGCCCCTCCTTCCGCGTGCTGCAAGGAGGACAGCATGGGTGAAAACGAAACGTTTCGGCAGGGAGTTGCCGCTCCACTTGATGATCTTGCCCGGAGCCGCGCTGATCTTGATCTACCACTACATTCCGATGGTCGGCGTGGCGATCGCTTTTCAGAAATTTGTTCCGATCCGGGGCATTACCGGTTCTTCGTGGGTAGGCTTCGATAATTTTATTTTTGTGCTGCAGCTGCCCGATACGTTGAAGGTGGTAGCGAACACCTTGACGATCGCCGTGATGAAGATCGTTGCCGGCCTCGTCGTCCCGATCGGCATCGCGCTGCTACTGAACGAGATCGGCAGAACGGCGTTCAAGCGAACGGTGCAGACGCTGATTTATTTGCCGCATTTTTTGTCATGGACCATTTTGGCCGGTATTCTGATCGACGTCCTGTCTCCTTCGACCGGACTGGTGAATCAGGCATTGAAGTTTATCGGACTGGAACCGATCTTTTTCCTCGGGGATAACCGATGGTTTCCGTTTACTTTGGTCATTTCCAACGAGTGGAAGGAATTCGGCTTCAGCACGATCGTCTATTTGGCCGCTCTCTCCAGCATCGATCCTTCGCTTTACGAGTCCGCGGTCATTGATGGCGCAGGGCACTGGCGCCGGACATGGCATGTGACGCTGCCGGGGATCCGCCCGATCGTCGTGCTGTTGACGACGCTCAGCCTGGGTCATATTTTAAACGCCGGATTCGAGCAAGTATTCAATTTATACAGCCCGATCGTGTATGAAAGCGGCGACATTATCGATACGATGGTATACAGGATGGGTCTGATCAACGCGCAATACAGCTTCGCTACGGCAATCGGCCTGATGAAGGCGCTCGTATCGCTGATCTTGATCGCGGTCTCTTATGTGCTGGCTTATCGATTCGCCGACTATCGCATTTTTTAGCGCTTGGTTGCGCAACCATGTTTTCAGTAATCAAGGGAGAGATGTTCGCGTGGTGGATACGCCAACCTTAGGCAGACGTTTGTTTGTCGTGTTCAATTACTTCTTTATGGCGTTGCTCGCTTTTGTTTGTCTGGCTCCGCTGATTCACGTGCTGGCCGTTTCCTTCAGCTCCAGCACGGCTGTGGGGGCGGGCAGGGTGACGCTGTGGCCCGTCGAGTTTACGACCAAGGCCTACGACTTCGTCATGCAAAAGCGGGCGTTTCTCGACTCGTTTGTCGTTTCGGTGAAGCGTCTGATCTTGGGCACGTCGATCAACATGACGCTAGCCGTATTGATCGCGTTTCCGCTGGCGAAGGAGGCGTCCGCCTTCCGGTTCCGTACGGTGTATGTGTGGTTCTTCTTCGTCACGGCCTTGTTCGGCGGCGGATTGATCCCGACCTACTTGACGGTTAAGAAGACCGGGCTGATGGATACGATTTGGGCGCTAGTCTTGCCGAATGCGGTTCCCGTGTTCAGCGTGATTCTGCTGCTCAACTTTTTCCGCGGCTTGCCGAAGGAGCTGGAGGATGCCGCTTATATAGATGGCGCCGGGCATCTGCGGACGCTGTGGAGCGTGTATATCCCGCTTTCCAAGCCGGTGCTGGCTACCATCCTGCTGTTTACGATGGTCGGCCACTGGAATACGTGGTTCGACGGGTTAATTTATATGAACGATCCGAAGAATTACCCGCTGCAAAGCTATTTGCAGACCATTATCATTCAGAACGATTTTGGCGCGCTATCGGACGCCGAGATCGAAATGATGCGGAAGCTGTCCGGACCGACGGTCAAGGCGGCGCAAATTTTTCTTGCGGCACTGCCGATCATTCTCGTATATCCGTTTTTGCAACGCTTTTTCATTAAAGGCATCGTGCTTGGCAGCGTAAAAGGCTGACCGCTCGATTGCCTAAAAATTTTACCGGCTGGAGGTTCCTATCTTGGTGCACGATTTGCATGCCAATACGCGCTCCGAACATTTGTCTTCGCCCATTACCGCCGTCATCGTCGGCGCCGGGCACCGAAGCATGCTTTACGCCTCCTATGCGAACATCGCCCCCGATGCGCTGCGCATCGTCGGAGTCGTCGATCCCGATGAAGTACGGCTCAAGGAGGCCGCGGCAAGATACGGCATTCCGCCGGAGCGATGCTACCATTCGGTGGAGGCGCTGGTCGGCAGCGGGGAACGGATTGCCGATGCGGCGATCAACGGGACGATGGACCATCAGCACGTCGCGACGACCATTCCGCTGCTGCAGGCGGGGTATCATGTGCTGCTGGAGAAGCCGATCGGCACGACCGAAGCGGAAGTGTTGCAACTGCTTGAAGCTTCGACGACGTACCGCGCCACTGTGATGATCTGCCACGTTTTGCGGTATGCCCCTTTCTATGCGGAAATTCGCCGCAGGGTAGCGGACGGCGAGATCGGCGACATTCTCAATTTGCAGCTTGCCGAGCATGTCAGCTACCATCATATCGCCTCCGTCTTTGTCCGCGGCAAGTGGAATCGCAAGGACAATGGCGGATCGACCATGCTGATGCAGAAATGCTCCCACGATCTGGACTTGCTAACCTGGATGAAAAGCGGCATTGCGCCCGTGCGGGTCGCCAGCTTCGGCGGCCGCATGTTTTTCCGCGAGGAGAATGCGCCGGAGGACGCGGGACGGCGCTGCCTTGTCGATTGCCCGATTGAAGCGTCGTGCCTGTATTCCGCTCGGAAGCATTACATCGAACTAGGATTGTGGGGACCTTACGTGTGGCACGGCATCGAGTCGCTAAGTCTGACTCCGACCATCGAGCAGAAGACGGAGTCGCTGCGTACGGACAATCCGTTCGGGCGCTGCGTCTGGCACTGCGACAATACGGTCGTCGATCATCAGTCCGTACTCGTCGAATTTGCGGACGGATCGACGGCAACGTTCAATCTGGCAGGCAACGCATCGAAGCCATGCCGCTCCATCCGGCTCATCGGTACAACAGGTGAAATCGAGGGGGTGCTTGAAGACGGCTTCTTCGTCGTTCGGCATCCGGACCTTCGTTCGCGTGCTGGCTATTCGGAGGAGCGGGTCGAATTGAATGTATCCGGCGACATGCACGGCGGGGGCGATTACCGGCTGGTGGAAGATTTCCTGCAAGTGCTTCGGGGGCAAACGCCTTCCCTGTCGACGACGGTTTTGGCGGACTCGATCTATGGGCACAGGATCGGCTTCGCCGCCGATCGCGCGCTGGAGGAAGGCAAATGGATCGAATTGTAACGAAAACACGCAAGGAAGAGGGAGAGAACCATGACCCAAATTCGCATGGGCATCATCGGCTGCGGTGGTATGGCGGCAGCACATTTTAGCGGCTACAAGGAGCTTGGCGATCATACGGAGGTGACGGCGGTATGCGACATCGAGCTGGAACGCGCGCAGTCGGCGGCGAGCCTGCTCGGCATCACGACAGCCGTAACCGATTATCGTGAATTGCTGGAGCATGTCGATGCAGTGTTGATCGTGCTTCCGCACCATGGAGAAGCCGATGTGCAATACCGAGGAGCAATGCGCTCGATTTGATCCGTACGGCGGATCAGCGCGGGTTGATCCTCATGACAGCTTACCCGGTTCGTTTCTGGCCGATTATCGTGAAGCTGAAGGAGCTCGTCGATTCGAAACAATACGGCGATGTGTTCCATATTTCGATATGGACGGAACAGTTTACGAAATATCACGACGGCCATTGGGCCCATTCCACCGCAACTCTCGGGGGTGGGCAGTTTTTCAGCCATGGCTGCCATTACGTCGATCTGATGCTTTGGTTCCTGGGGCGCCCGGTGCGGGGAACGCACATGGGGACGAATTTCGGCACGCCATGGATGGAAAAAGAAGGAACAAGCGATGTTGTCATTGAATTCGAAAGCGGCGCGGTCGGCTATCATTTCGGTACATGGGGCGCGCGAGGCACCCGGCTCGGTTACAGCATTCACGTTCATTGCACGGAAGGCATGCTGGAAGCGAATTTAAAGGAATGGAAGCTATACGCGCATACGAATATCCGGGAGGAGAAGGCGAATTTGGATACCGCTTCGCGGACCAAGCTGTTGTTGGAAGCACCGCAAGGCGGGAAAAGCACGCATTATGAAATTCTGCATTTCCTCGATTGCATCCGCACCGGGAAAAGGCCGCTGGTGGACGGACCAGTAAGCCTGCAAAGCTTGCGCGTCATATGGCGGTTATACGAAGCGGAACGTAACAATAGGGTTGCCGACCTGCGCGGTTTGGGTTTTGACGAAGTCGCCACGATAAGCTGAAATGGAAGGGACATGGGGGACTTATGGTCATTGTCGGTTTTGGCGACAGTATCACAGCGGGTGTTCGGGTTGGGGAGGACGAATCGTATTTGCAGAGACTCGGGCAGCGGTTCGAATGTGCGATTCATAATGAAGGCGTAGCCGGGAACACCTCCGCGCAAGGCTTGGCGCACTGCAAACGGTACTGGAACGAAAGGCGGATATTTGCATCGTTGCGTTCGGGATGAACGATCACGTTATGGAAGCGGTCCATTATCCGAGGGTGGACGTGCCTACTTTCCGCCAAAACTTGATTGAGATATGCCGTGCGCTGACCGCAGGCAGAGCAACTCCGATTCTATGTACGATCCATCCTATTATCGAGGGAGTACCTGAATCGTATTACTATGCCAGAAGCCCGCGGGAATGGTATGAAGCAAGCGGGGGAGCGCAAGCGCGGATCGACATGTACAGCCGTACGATCCGCGACGTTGCCGAAGCGTGCGGTGTTGCGCTTGCCGACATTGCGCTGGCTTGGGCGGCTCGTCTGGCAAATGGCGGAAGCTTGCATGATCTGTTGCTTACCGTGGAGAACAGCGGCAAAGACGACGGTGTCCATCCTTCGCCGGAAGGTCATCGCGTGTATGAGGTGTGTATTGCGGAGACGATCGAACGGGCGCTCCGTCATTGTCCGTAAAGGGCTGGGCTAATGATTTTTGCCGACCAGTACAGCGGGATTTATGCCGAACATGTAGCCCAAGTATTTATTACATTGATTCGCTGTATATTTATGCAGTAAATGAATATTCATTAAATATCGCCCTAAAACTAATTCTAACGAATTCTGCAACAAACCACCTATTGTGATGTTATGCAGAGATATTTCTAACGAATTTTGAAACAACAAAAACGGAGCCGCGCGGGGTTTGCGTGCTCCGTTTTCTAATTAATTCTGGAATATCACACGCTATTAGAAATGACAAAAGAATGAAGCCACTGAAGGAGCCAACAACCTTAATCGAAGCAAGTCCACTAGGAGAGATGACTATGGATTCCTATTTGTTCAGACAGATGAACTTTGTAAGAGAACAGACGTTGAAACAGCTGCAAGTCGTGACGGAAGAAACGGCAGACCGGATTCCCGAGGGCTTCCGCAATTCGATCCGGTGGAACGCCGGACACGTCTATGTTGTGCTGGAACGGTATGCCTTCCTCTATACCGGGCTACCGCTACACATGCCGGAAGGGTTCAAGGAGCAGTTCGAGTTCAATACGTCGCCATTGACGCGGCCTCAGGGTGTTCGGGTTCCGACACTTCCCGAGCTGGAGCAACTGCTGAGTGAGCAGTTGGAGCGCATTCACCAGGCATTGGCCCATCGCCTCTCGGAACGACTCGCGAATCCGTATACGACGTCGACCGGTATGACGCTGGAGACACCGGAGCAGTTCCTCAGCTTCAACCTGTTCCATGAAGGCATGCACATGAGCGTCATTAAGCTTTATAAGAAGCTGCTGGCTTAGGGAGTGGCAATATCTCGACCGTCCGGTCCTTAAGGGAACCGGACGGTCTTTTTTGAATAATAGCCAGAAAATATAAGTTTTTGGGGTTCTGGGGCTGTCCGCTTAGTTGCTTGCTTGAAGGATGCAATAAAGCTCGAATGAGTTGAATAAAAAGGGTTCAGTCGTGATTAGGGAAGTTGGTACTATGCAAAAGCAATTGTTGTTGAGTTCATTCGCACGAATCCTGCAAAAGTACAGGATTTTGGTCCGTTTGCATCCGAATGCTCCATATTGTTGCGAAAGTGCAGCTTTTTAGCTGTGGTTCGGGCGAAATCGAGATTTTGTCGATAAAATCCTGTACATTCGCATTTGCAGGAATCCATTAGCTTTGGACAGGGAGGGAGCGAAAATCCTGCACTATTGACTATTGCAGCATTTCGGAATTCGAAGAGGCCACATGGAAGACGTAACTCCATGAAGGAAGGAAGAACAAGAGAGGGCAGGTAGATGGAGTGGAGAAGCGTCAACGGGTCGCCTTTGAACTTGAATGCTCACCATTAAACTTAACCCCTCCACCTGCCCACCCCCACGCGCTAACTGAATTCATCTTCCAAGGACCGTCCGGTAATTCCGGATGGTAAAGCTTTCATCGTTCTGTGTCAGAAAGCAACCCTCTGCCAAAACATTTGGAACTCGCCGATTATAACGAGTTCCTTTTTTAATTTTATTAGACAATAACAATCAAAAGACATCAAGCTAGAAGCGGCATGGGAAGGGGATCCAGGCCGCTTCTAATGTCTGGAGGAATTGCGAATAATCATCGAAGACTCGAATAATTGGGCGGTGGGGGCGAGGATCTTGCGGGACATTAAATCAACCAGCATGTTCACACATGCTTGCGCCATTTCATTGACCGGCAGATGCACGGTTGTCAAGGAAGGAACGGAAAACTCGGAGACGGGATCGTCGTCATACCCTACGACCTCCACGCGCTCCGGAACTGGAATGCCTCGCTCGTGCAACGCGTGCAGCGCACCGACGGCCATTCCATCGCTTAGGCAGAATAGGGCGCCGGGCGCATCCGTTTCATCGAAGATGTCGGAAGCGGCTTGGTATCCCCCTTTCTCCGAAATATCCGCAAACTTGATAAATTTTTCATATACCTGAATCCCATTGTCCCTGCACCCTTCCAAAAATCCTTCCATTCGTAGGCGAATAGCGGAAGACGATATATGGGGTGAGATCACGCTCGCTTGCCGGTGTCCGTGCTCGGCGAACAATTTTGCAACGCTCCGCCCGTTGGCATAACTGTCTACATTGACGGAGCAATATTTGGAGGAGTAGCGTTGGTGCAAGACGAGTGGCACTTTTATATCGGCTTCTTCCAAATAACGTTCATCCTCTTCCGTAGGGAGCGCTATGATCGCTCCGTTGAATCGAGTTCCCGTAACCAGGCTTTTCACACTGCTCAGGCGGGATCCGACATAGGGCTGAATCATTAATTCATACTCGTCATCTAAACTGCCGATCGCCTGTTGAATTCCGTCCAGAAAACGGCCGATCAGCTGGGACCGGGGATCGGTCGTCCAGAACAACGCGATGATGGGGGCTACCGTTTCCCCGCCGCTGCGCAGTCGCCTGGCTGAGATGTTCGGACGGTAATCCAGTTGGTTCGCGGCTTCCAAAATTCTATGCTGGGTGGCGGCAGAAATCCGGAATTGGTCCCCTTTGCCGTTTAATACTTGGGAAGCGGTGCCTTTCGAAACTTTGGCGAGCGCCGCAATTTCCTTAATGCTGGCCATTCAATTCACCTCAATTCCCATTATAGCGCAAATCGGCATGGAAGCGTCAAGTTTGTCGATCGTGAAATACTCCTTGATTTTGGAAACCCGTTATGTTTTAATAAAATTGAAAAAACGTTATAGCAAAACGTTTTTTCTAAAAATGAAATAAGGGAGTGTACCGATTTCATGCAGTTGGACGATTAATGCTGCGGACTCTTACACAGTTAGATGTCCGCTGCCGGCTGACATGGTTCCATTTGGAGCGCAGTTCAGAACTGCCGCAATATTGTAGATAGGACGGTCGGTTCTGGCTGACGAGTCAGGTGAAGTTAATAATTCGGTACGGGAAAGGGGGAGAGTGAAAGAAGCGATCATTCGAAAATTGTAAGCGATTGCATATGGATTTATACTAGCTGTTCAAGATCACGGTAGAAGGGGAACATATTTGGTGGCGAAAAGCGATTGAAGGTTGAAAGGCTGATTTCAGTCCGTTTATAAAACGGCTGGCTTATGGATCATCTTGAGAGGCGTAAGAACGATGTAAGAATGGAATCCGTAAGCCAGTCCATCTACCAGTGAACATCGATACTGGGGAAGCTCTCTTGTGGAGCGCAGGAATAGACTCCGTTCCCAAGCCGTTGGCATTGGAAATCCAATCAAATTGAGGAGTGGTAACATGAAGCGACATGTCAATCAGAAATCGAGAATGATGGTGTTGATTACGCTGATCCTAATTGTGGCCGTGTTCGCTGCTGGCTGCAATACGGCCAAAGGCGGCGATACATCGAATGGGGAAGGCGATGCAGTCTCCAACAATAAGAAACCTGCCCCCGATATGCAGCCGGTGACTTTGAATATTCTTAACCAGCGCCCCGAGGTCTCGAACAATTGGGACACCTTGCTGGCGGGACCGCTGCAGAAGAAGTATCCGTATATCACGGTGAAAGAAATAAAATCGAATCTGGCGGACGCAATCGCGGCCGGGATCCCGATCGATCTTTACATTACTCCGGAAGTCGATATGGGCGATTACATCCAGAAGGACCTGGCGGAAGATATCGAACCGCTAATGAAAATGAACGGCATGAAGATTGACCAGATCGAACCCACAACCATCCAGACCGTGAGAAACCATTCTGCCGCCAAAAAGCTGTTTGCCCTTCCGTTTTATTTACAGTTTACCGCGCTTTATTATAACAAAGATATTTTCGATAAATTTGCCGCTCCATACCCGAAGGACGGAATGACGTGGGACGATGCGATCCAGTTGGCGAAGAAAGTAAGCGGTACGCTTGGCGGAGGAGACCATATCTACGGGTTGAAGCCCGATCAGGTTCAGCGCTGGGCCGATCCGTTCGGTATTACACCCGTAGACCCAGCAACCAACAAAGCGTCCGTAAACAATGCAAAGTACCGCCGAGTGTTCGACCTGTCCAAGCAGCTTTTCTCCATTCCCGGCAATACGCCAAAGACAGCCCAAGAGGTGAATGCTTCCGTTTTGGATTTGTTCATAAAGGATCAAAAGCTCGCGATGTACTTCGGGGTTAATCGGTTTCCCTTTTTGCAGTCGTCGGATGTCAATTGGGACATGGTGCAATCGCCTTATTTTCCCGATCTCCCGAATATCGGCGGAATCGTAGACAGCTTCGTCATCGGAATGTCCAAAACAAGCAAGCATAAAGACGCCGCCTTCAAGGTGGTGGAAACGCTGCTGTCCGACGAGGTCCAATTGTACTCCGCCAGATCATTGGGTTACGTTTCGCCGCTCGTCAATCCGCAAATGAAAGAGCAGTTCGGAGCGGACATGGCGATGTTAAAAGGGAAACATGTCGAAGCGATTTTCAAGAGCAAAATCGTACCTCACGATGCGTACAGCCTTTATCGCAACGAAGCTCATAAAATTTTATTCGAGGAGCACGGCCAATTTATTATGGGCGAGCAGGACGTCAACACTGCTTTAAGGAAAGCGGAAGAGAGGATCAACCAAAAAATGAGCGATCTGGTTCATTAAAAAGGGATAGCGGCTGCAAGGGGCGGACCCAGACAAGGAATGGCGTGTTCAGCCTTTGGTAGGAAGCTTCGTGATCAGGAGCGTTTCGGCTAGAGACTCATGTTGAAGGAACGTCCATCGACTGTGATGCCGATTAATCTCGGATGGGTCGGGATCGGTTCGAAGTCGTATGTGCCGAAGCCGTAGAAGCAGTTATTCCGGATCTTATGCGTGGCGTCTTCGTAAACGGTGGTTTTTTTGATTGAACAGTCGTAAAAGCCCATGCCGGCCGGGAAATCGTGATTGTTCAGCGCATCGAAAATGATGCCGGTGCTGCTGCCATTGTAGCAATTGAAATGGCAGCGGTAAAACAAGATGAAAGCTTGGGGGCGGTGGTGCTGAAGCATGATCGCGATCGGACATTATAATTCCTCCCTCGAACCTGGGATTTGCAGTTAGCGCCGTTCGGCTCCTCTAAGTGTTCCGGCGATTCCATCATAGGTCAGCCCTGCCGCAACCGGCAACGTGTCATTTTTTTACTTGATTATCTTTTGTTTACCCGTGTGGAAAGAGGAAAAAAAAGACGAAGATTTTTTTACAAATATGGTTGCATTTGAAAAATAGCTGTGCTTTAATGAATTTGAAAAAACGTTATAGCATAACGATTTTTCAAAACGTTTTTTCTAAAAATCGACTATTGGGGTGTATGGGTCATGCAATGTGAATTGGAGCAGAGGGAACTTGTATTTACCGATCAACGTCCGTTTGCCAGTTGCCATGCTTCTAGTCTGATCGTTCTTCGAAACGGCGACCTTCTCGTAACCTGGTTTGGCGGCTCTGTAGAAGGAGCGGACGATGTTGCAATCTGGCTGTCCCGCCGAAGCGAAGGAGGGTGGTCGGAACCGGTCAAGATCGCGGATGAGGAGTCTACGCCTCATTGGAACCCGGTATTGTTTGAAAGCGATAACAACATCTGGCTGTTCTACAAGTCGGGCAGAGTGATCAAAAATTGGTGGACGATGGTAAGGTTCTCCGCGGACGAAGGCCATACTTGGAGCGAGCCGAAACTGTTGGTGGAAGGAGATGTAGGAGGAAGGGGACCGGACAAAAATAAGCCGATCAAGATGGCGAACGGGACCTGGGTGGCACCGAACGCCAATGAAGGACTGGAATGGGACGCATACGTCGATTTGTCGTACGACGGAGGGACAACATGGCAATGCAGCGACATCGTGCCTCTGGACCGCGAACCTACGGCACCGCTCATTGCCGACGGGCCGCTGCCTCCCGTTCCGGCAACTTCTTTCCAAGGAAAAGGCATCATCCAGCCGACGTTATGGGAGTCCCGGCCCGGTCATCTGCATATGCTTCTGCGCAGCTCAATGCGGTTTATTTATCGCAGCGATTCTACCGATGGCGGCAAGACGTGGTGCAAGGCGTATCCGACCGAGATACCGAACAACAACAGCGGCATCGACCTCGCCAAGCTGGATAGCGGTACCTTGATTCTAGCCTGCAATCCTGTAGGGGCGAATTGGGGGGCGAGAAGCCCGTTGGCATTATATGCATCCCGAAACAACGGCTCGACCTGGGAACGGATTTTCGTATTGGAAGACACTCCGGGCGAATATTCGTACCCGGCGGTCGTTTCGAAGGGCAATGATGTGTGGGTGAGTTATTCGTGGAGAAGGGAAAACGTGTGCGTGTGTAGACTGACGGTAGCAGATTAAGAACCTGAATAACCATGAGGAGTCGAATCACCATGTCAAGAAGACGGCAGCTTGCATCTGTCAGCGATTCTGTACCGACGCACACCGGCGATCAACGTATATGATGCGGTAACGTGGAGCTCCGTGTCCCCTTTATCGCATCAATYGGTCCTTGCAGGGGGAAATCCCGTGAAGTTTATCAATTTTCAGAGAAAAAGAGAGGCGGAATGCCGTGGAGGAAAAAGATAGACGTTTTTATGATGAAAACGGTTATGTGGTCATCAAGCAAGTTGTTAAGGACGAGGAACTCGATCCGGTTCGCGAAGAGAACAAGAGAGTAGTCGACCGCAAAATCAATGAGTTATATAAGCAAGGACTCATTAGTAAATAAGTATTTATTTATGAAGTACTAATGATTAATTACAGTTACAAGAGAGAGGTTAAGCTTATGAAAGCGGTATTAGATGCAGGACAGTCCATTGTGCGGTTAGAAGGTTTTCTGCAAGACAGATTGAATGCGAATCTGGAGCAATGGCTGCTGCCTGTAATTTCAGCAAATCCAGCGATGATTGAAATGTTTCGTTTGCGTGACCGGCTTCCGCGAATAGAACTTGTTTCCTGGTATGGTGAGTTTCCCGGTAAATATATGACTTCAGCTGTACAAGCCTGGAAGCTGACAAACGATGGAAGGCTGAAGCAAACAATAGACGACTTGGTGGATGATTTGGCACAGGTTCAGGATTCCGACGGCTATCTGGGACCTCATCCTTATGAAGAAAGATTGACAGGACAAAGAGAAGACGCTTTCAAGCTGTGGGAAATATGGGGCCATTATCATATTATGCTGGGACTTAATCTATGGCATGAAGCAGCCGGTAATGAAACGGCGTGGAAGGTATGTATTAAAGCAGCAGACCATTTATGCGATGCTTTTCTCTCAGGTGGGAAGAAGATTATCGATGCAGGCTGGTCGGAGATGAATACGGCAGCCCATCACATTTATGCCATTCTTTATAAAAAGACGGGAATTGAAAGATATCTGCAGATGACGGACTTGATCGAGAAGTGTTGGGAGCATGAGGAAGGTGGGGATTATTTGCGGGACAGTTTAGCGGGGAAACCTTTCTTCGAGTTGCGAAAACCACGCTGGGAAAGCTTGCATGCGATTCAGGGTATGGCCGAGAAATATTGGTTGACAGGCAGTGATTCCTATCGTCAGGCATACGAGCAAATTTGGACTACTATAGCACAATATGACCGTCATAACACAGGTGGATTCAGTACAGCGGAGCAAGCCTGCGGAAATCCATATGCTGAGGGAGCCATTGAAACCTGCTGTACAATTGCATGGATGGCCTTGACGATCGACATGCTGCGTCTCACCGGAGAGTCGAGGATTGCAGATGAATTAGAGCTAAGTGCATTTAATGGTATGCTCGGCGCCCAACATCCATCCGGAAGATGGTGGACTTACAATACACCGATGAATGGTGTAAAGAAAGCATCAGCCCATGAAATTGTATTTCAAGCCATACAAGGAAGCCCGGAATTGAATTGCTGCTCTGTGAACGGACCAAGAGGCATCGGAATGTTTGCTGAATGGTCATTTATGCAGTCAGACAACGGGTTTGCCGTCAATTATTACGGTCCATCTCGTTTAAGCGGCATAACCAAAGCGGATCAACAGCTAGCGATTATTCAGGAAACGGAATATCCGCTAAATGGCAGTGTAAAGCTGACGATTCAAATTAGCAATCCGGAGACTTTTGAGCTCATGCTGCGAATTCCTCAGTGGTCGGTAAACACGCGTGTATTGGTTAATGGTGCTGCTGTGAAACAAATCATGCCAGGGTACTATTTGACCCTTTCTCATGAATGGAAGGACGGTGATAATATCGAGCTATCCCTCGATTTATCATTGCACTATTGGCATGGAGAAAAGGATAAGGAGGGGCTTACCTCGCTATATCGTGGACCGATTCTGCTTACGTATGATCAACGCTTTAATCAAAAAGACTTGCAGGAAATTCCTACAGTGAGACTCAATAGCGTGTTAAGTAACCCAGTTGCATGGCAAGGAAGACAGCCACCATGGCTGCTTGTAGAAGCCAAAGGAACGAATGGAGAACCCGTGTATTTGTGCGATTTTGCCAGTGCCGGCATGAGCGGTTCACATTACGCGACTTGGTTGGCAATCGCAGATAATAATACACTCGTATCCAGACAGGGTACCGAACCAGCTTGGATTGCTAGATAAACATTTTTAAAAAGCCCTCTCATTGCCGATTTGTTTCTGATTTTACACGTAATGCAGCCATTGATTTGAATAGCCCTTCCGGTAGCTAGACTGGGCTACGCCGCGAATATGCCGAGCATTGGGTGCTTTATTGGGCTGACCTTATTTTCAGATCGATGCAATACTCTACAGGAAATACAGTTATGCTCGAGGCGCTGAAGAGAACGGTGAACACGGCGATTACTTACGATCAGGATGTAAACGGACATATTTCGGGTATACATTCAGATATGCAGCCTTATAATTATGCCAACGTCTCGGAAATGCGATGTTATGGTTCCCATAGCAGCGGCTGGTTATATTAACTCAAACTTCGCAGCTTGAAATAGACAGGTAAGCCTTGAGATAACTGGGCAAACCGGCGATCCATTGTTGTAGTTGACTATTAATCAACTTTGAGAGTTTTTTGCTGGTCATAGTTGCCACCTCATGGATCTAATCAAGCAGTTGCTGTAAAGCTACCACCCAATCCATGGTGCAAACCTCATCGCATAACAAGTAAAATAAACCGCCAAGTGTACTTTAATCGGTGCTTTTCCGATGTTGCCACGCAAGCAGAATGTATCGGGAAAATACAAGGGTCGTATGACTAACGAGCAAATCTTAGGAGAGACCTTGAAACTCCTTTTGCAGGCGTAGCAGGGATTTAGCACACTTAAAGAAGACCTCAATATCCCAACGCATGGAGTAGATACGGATGACTTCCTCGAACATCAAGGTCAGGTCGGTTGAGAGAATCGCCAACCCTTCCTTCTTCTTCGAGCGATGCCGGATAAATACTACGAGGACAGCAATGCCTCGAGCCAATTCCGTCTGGACGGAACGAAGAATGTCGGACTTCTTTCCTTCTACTCGCGGAACCGCTACATACAATTCCTTCAGGTTCAGGCGATTTCCGTTCACGAGGTACCACTTGTTGTCATTTTTAATCATACCAATGACATGAAGCCCTCGGTTCAGGACTTCTATAATAAGCGGTGCATGGGTAAACCAATTGTCCATTAAAGCATAAGAGGCAGAGGCACCGGCGGCTATGGCATGATCAATCATTGACGCAATCACCTTCGGAGCAGGAAGTAGCACTTCTTCACAGCGTTTATAGCCAAGGGTACGTTTGTCGATGCCATCTGTAACCATGGCAATGAAGAACCGCTAATCTGGCTTGAGGGAATGTTCCCTGATGGAGATCATGACAGGAAGTACGAATCGCTTTGGCGTCATGTGGACCAATGGGAACACCCGCAGTGGCGCAAGTGGTCGGCTGCTGCGAATCATGCTGGACATGGAGGCGGCGATTTTCTTCGCGCTCGAAGAATTCTCCTCGGCGATTCTGGAGAAGAGGAAACCGGCGATAGATGTTTACGATGCGGTAACTTGGAGTTCGGTATCTCCTTTGTCGCATCAATCAGTCCTTGCGGGAGGAAATCCCGTGAAGTTTGTCGACTTTATGAGGAAAAAAGAAAATAGCACGATTGGCTGAGGGAGATGTGATGCTATGGAAGAAAAATATAGGCGTTTTTATGATGAGAATGGTTATGTGGTGATCAAGCAAGTTGTTAAGGACGAGGAACTCGATCCGGTTCGCGAAGAGATCAAGAAAGTAGTCGACCGCAAAATCAATGAGTTATATCAGCAAGGACTCATTACGAACAAGCTGGAAGAGCTGCCTGTAAGCACGCGCTGGTCGGAGATTAATAAACAATATCCGTCAAAAGAACAAATGTGGGTAAGGCAACTATTCTCCAAAGCCATCTATGATCTGGGCATTTATCCTCCTATCCTCGATGTTGTTGAAGCGCTTATCGGGAACGAGATTAGGTTTAATGGCGATTTTCATGTGCGTCCGAAAATCCCGCATCATGAACTAACTACGGTGCCTTGGCACCAAGATGCTTATTATTATGGAGGAAAGGAAGCGGGGAATCCCGATTATCCGATCATAAGCGTATGGATCCCGTTGATTGACGTTGACGAACATAACGGTTGTTTACAGTTTGTTCCCGGCAGCCACAAATGGGGGTTTTCCCCCGAGTTAAATCAAAAACTGCCAGGCGTAGGTGAACAATCGGATGTTTCAGGCCATGAATTGGATCATCAAGGGATCAGCTTACTCATGGACAAGGGGGATATGGTTGTCTTTGATAAATTTACGTTCCATCGCTCGTTGCCCAATCTATCGAATGAAATCCGCTGGAATGTCGATTTGCGCTATAGTCCGGCCGATCAATCCTTTGACTGGAGCAGGCTGGGAGAAGAAATCGATGTGAAATATCCCTCATGCATCGTTCGCAGCCATTCCTCTCCGGACAGGGTGTCGGATTGGGAGCGGTACTACAACAAATTTTTGCTAACCTGTGATCGATATGATGAGAACGGAGTATCTAAAGTATCCACGACGTAGGTTGCAATACCGATCGGAAGAATACGGAAAGGATGAAAATGATGAAGAAAGTCTTGTTATTAGGGGATTCGATAAGATTGGGCTATCAGTCATATGTCAAAGACAAACTGGACGGCTTGGCAGATGTGGTCGGGCCCGAAGAAAACTGCAGATTTGCCAAGTATACGCTGTGGAATGTTGACCAATGGACAACGGACTATGGAAGGCCGGATGTGATTCATTGGAATAACGGCATCTGGGATATTCAACATCGCTCTGGAGAGCATGGCATATTTACGCCTTTGGAGGAGTATGTTGCCACCATACAGAGGGTGCTGCTTCGACTAAGGAAAACGGGAGCTCAGATAGTCTGGGCAACAACCACAGCTGTAGATCCCAGGAATCAACAATGCAAAAATGAAGAGATTGACATTTATAATCAAGCGATTGTGCAAATGATGCATGCAGAAAATATTGATGTCAATGATTTGAATCATTTGATTAAAGGGAATATCGCCTCCTATATTGATAACGATCTGGTGCATTTAACGGCTCAGGGCAGTGAAGCTTGTGCCGATGCCGTTGCAGGAGCCGTGAAGAAATATTTGTAATTGGAACGTGTTTGGACAGTAATATAGAATGACTATCGGGCAGACACGATGGGGGAGAGGCGCTTAGGATGAACATTCGGTTGAATGATGTCATGACGGGAAAAGAAGACAATTATATTATCCCGCTGTTTTGGCTGCATGGGGAAGAAGAAGCGGTCATCCGCGATGAAATCGCACGCATCGAGGAGGCGGGCATCCGGGCCTTGTGCGTCGAGTCCCGCCCTCATCCCGATTTTATGGGACCGTTATGGTGGCGCGACATGGATGTCATTATGGATGAAGCTAGGAAACGCGGCATGAAAATCTGGGTGTTCGACGACGACCATTATCCTACCGGTCACGCGACGGGGAAATTGAAGCATGTTTCCCGAGAGCTTCGCCGGCTTTTCATCAAGGAGCATCATATCGACGTTGTCGGCCCGATGAAGCATGCCTCCATCTCGATAAGGGCGCCTATCACCGGTTGGCAAACGGAGGATGAACGCGAGAATCGTCCGATCGGGGTGGCGGCAGTCGAGCGGCACCCCGGCTCTGGCCATTTGATCGAAGGCAGCGGGATCGATTTAAGCGGCTTCGTCAGCGGAGATATGCTATATTGGGATATTCCCGCCGGCTATTGGCGAATATTTTGTTTCTCCGAGACGACGACAGGCGGTGCCGAGCATGCCAAGGATTATTTGAATCCGATCGTTCCCGAATCGGTTCGCATGTTGATCGATGCGGTGTACGAACCTTTTTACGCGCGCTACGGGAGCGACTTCGGGCATACGTTTGCTGGCTTTTTCTCGGATGAGCCGGGCTTCAATAACGACAAAGAGGCTTCGTTCGAAGCGAGAATCGGGAAAAAAAACATGGTGCTGCCATGGAGCACGGAGCTGTATGCGATACTGAAGGAGCAATTCGGCTCCGCGTTCGTTCCTTGCTTACCCTTGCTCTGGCATGAAGGCGGCGCGATGACCTGGGGCGTTCGATATGCTTATATGGATGAAGTGACCAAGCTGTATGCGAAGCATTTCACCGATCAGATCGGCGGCTGGTGCCGCAGCCGCGGCGTTCAATACATTGGACATGTCATCGAAGACAATAATGTGCACGCAAGACTCGGCCCCGGTCCGGGACATTTTTTTCGCGCGATGTGGGGGCAGGACATGTCCGGGATCGATGTCGTTTTGCGGCAAATCGTTCCGGGATTCGACGAGACGCCTCTCACCTGGATCGCGGGCGAGACGGACAGCGAATTTTTCCATTACGGGTTGGCCAAGCTCGGTACTTCGCTCGGTCATCTCGATCCTAAGAAAAGAGGCCGCACATTTGCGGAAGTGTTCGGAGCCTATGGTTGGTCGGAAGGGCTCAAGCTGATGAAATGGCTGACGGATCACATGCTTGTCCGCGGTGTTAATTGCTATATGCCCCATTCGTTCTCGCTGAAGGATTACCCGGATCCGGATTGTCCGCCTCATCTGTATGCGAGAGGGAAAAACCCGCAGTATCGCTACTATCGCGAATTGAACCGGTACACGAATCGAATGTGCCATTTGCTGAACGGAGGACGTCATGTTGCGCCTGTGGCAGTGCTTTATCATGCCGAGGCGGAATGGTCGGGGGAATGCATGTACTTCCACAAACCGGTGAAAGAACTGTTGCGTGGGCAAATCGACTGCGATATCGTTCCATCGGACGTGCTCACAGAGACGGCGTTCGTCAAGAACGGCAAGCTGCACGTGCACGAGGAACAGTTCAAGTGCATCATCTTGCCGTATAGCGAGGCACTGCCGGGCAAGCTGTTGACCGCATTGAGCGAATATGCGGCGCAACATTTACCGGTGTTGTTTATCGGCGGACTGCCGGTCCGTTCAAGCGACGGAAGCGATGCGACGGATGCAATCGCGCGGTTGGCCGCTCATGACAACGTCTACTCCGTCGCATTGAGCGAGTTGACGGATAAGCTCAAAGCTATGGGCGTCCATGAAATCGAGACGGAAGGACATGCACCATATTTGCGTTACTACCATTATGAACATGACGATTTGGATGTGTATATGTTCTTCAACGAGCATCCTTATGAGCTATTGGAAGTTAACGTTCGGCTACCTGCAAAAGGCGATTATTTTCTGTATGATGCATTTTCCAATCGGCTTGGCTCCCTGAATATGGAAGAGGGTCAGGCAGGCAATCAGATCCGTCTGCAGCTTTCTCCCTATGAGTCGGTTATCGCGTTGACGGGAGAAGGGGTATCGCTTGTTCTGCCGGAAAACCGGATGCCGGTCATGGCCAAGCAGCCGGATCAGGCGATGACGATATCCGGGCCGTGGAACATTGCAATTGCGCGCTCGGAGATGTACCCCGAGTTCGAGCCATGGAGGCAGTTGCATGAATTGGTCGATCTGAGCCGCCCCGAATGGCTCCCTTCTTTCTCCGGTACTTTCCGATATGAAGGAGCGTTTGAATGGCAATATGCGGGAATGCCGATCTATCTCGATCTTGGAGAAGTTTATGAAACGGCGCAAGTATGGGTAAACGGATCGCTTGTCGGGACCCGGATTTGCCCGCCTTATCGGATGTATATCGGGCATCTTATTCTTCGTGACAGGAATACGATTGTGATTGAAGTGACCAATACGCTCGTAAGGGAGCAGCCTGATCCGTTTTCCCGCTATTCACCGTTCGAGCCGAGCGGTTTGATCGGGCCTGTGCAGCTTATTTATTAAGCGATACGCTAAATCCGAAGGGGGGATCGGAAATGAAAAAAATGAAGGTTGCCGTCATCGGTTGCGGAACGATTGCAAAGACGCAGCACATTCAGCATTATCACGACAATGAAAGAGCGGTCATCAAGTATCTTGTCGATCCGTTAGAGGAACGCGCCAAGGAGCTTGCCGCCGTCTATCGCGTTCCTCACACGGCTGCCGATTACCGTACGATTCTGGGGGATGAGGAAGTGGAAGCCGTCTCCATCTGCACGCCGAACGATACTCACGCACCAATTGCCATCGCTTGTCTGAATGCGGGCAAACATGTCATCTGCGAGAAGCCGGCCGCGCTAAACATGGAACAGGTTCTTGAGATGAAGGCCGCCGCAGACCGCAATAATAAAATACTTCAAATCGGTGTCGTAAACCGTTACAATACGGCGGTCAATAAAATCAAGCAAATGATCGAAGGTGGCGAGTTGGGCAATGTTTACCACGTGATCTGCTCTTTCCGCGCGTATCGTTCGATACCAGGGCTTGGCGGTCCGTTCACTACGAAAGCTAAAGCTGGCGGCGGCGTATTGGTCGACTGGGGTGTTCATTTTCTTGATTTGATCTTCTACAGCTTGGGTCAGCCCGCGGTTCAGACCGTGTCAGGCGCCATTCATGGCGAATTGGCGAAGGATATGAAGCAATACGTGTATGTCGACATGTGGGCAGGGCCACCTATCTATAACGGAACGAATGATGTGGAGGATTTCGTAACGGGACTGCTGCGCACGTCCGGCCCGACGATCAGCTTGAACGGAGCATGGGCGCAAAATATCGGGGAGTCCACCATGTTCGTGGAATTTCTCGGCGACAAGGCGGGTGTTAAGTTTGATTACGGCAGCGGAGACTTCAAAATATACGCTTCCAAAGATGGGACGTTATACGAGTCGACTCCGTCCTTCACGAAGGCGGATATGTTTGCCGCAGAGATCGACGATTTCCTCAAATC
The DNA here is from genome assembly GCF_056401635.1 of Paenibacillus sp. P4_E11. Classification (NCBI taxonomy): domain Bacteria; kingdom Bacillati; phylum Bacillota; class Bacilli; order Caryophanales; family Paenibacillaceae; genus Paenibacillus; species Paenibacillus sp. P4_E11. Next base: position 27,883 of record NZ_JBFUIX010000041.1, read on the forward strand.
GGCAGCTGACAATGTCAAGAATAGGGCGAATATCGACCAGGTCATGATCACATCCGAAGTGATGGATGCAATCTATAAGTCGGCCGAGCTCGGAAAAGATATAATGCTATGAGAAGATCGGGTTTGCTAACTGAACTCAACTACCTAGAACCCCGCCGCTGGCCGGGGTTTTCTTAACGCCAGAGAAAGTATAACTTTGCTGGTTGTTCATCGTCTCGGTAAACGCACGGCGTCAAAGGACGTCGTTAGGCGGTTATCCTTAGATTCCAGAAAGTTCAACTGGATTGAATGCATGGAGAAGCGGACACAGGAGCCGCTATTGGCTACGAGAGCGCCATATTTAACCTTCTTGTGGACACATGATCCGTTATTAGCAGTGAATTCGCTGAATTTGGCTTAAGATCACGCGGATAACAGCATCTGTGTCCGTAATAGTTACAAATGGGCACTTGTGCCTATTACTCCACACGTTGTGATTTCCTCAAGCGGATTGTTGGTATGCAAGCAAGTGAAGTGGGAAAGTGTCAGTAACTGAACTCATCGACCAAGGCCTGTAAAGGAACTGCAATGATTTTATAGAACCATATCTACGGAAAGAGGAAATAAAGATAAAAAACTGCCTGCCCTCTGTATAGAACAGAGGACAGGCAGCTTGCTTCCGAAAGCAATTCTAGCGGGACACCAACGTTTCGCCGCCTTCTTGACGAACCGTATAGTTATGATCCCGGGACGCTTCTTCGATGTCGCGATATGCCCAGTGGCTCTCCGCCAAATCCGGCCAACTCGGCCCAGGCACGCCATAGAGGGGACCTCTGTGGAACACCCGGTTCAGAATCGTCACCGCTTCGGCGCGAGTCAGCGTTTGATCCGGCTGGAACGTGCCGTCCGGATAGCCGGACATGATTCCTGCTCCTTGAACCGCTGAAATCATTTGGCTAGCCCAATGATCGGCCGCCACATCGGAGAAGCTCGCATGCTTCGTGCTGCTCAGCTTCAAATAATTGAACACGATTGTTGCCATCTCGGCCCGGGTAATCGTGTTCCCCGGCTTAAATTCACCATCCGGATAGCCGCTCATCACACCCGCTGATTTCAACAGTTGTATCGATTTGGCTGCCCAATGGCTGTCATCCACATCCGGGAATCCGCCTGTGAAGGTCACATTGCGGGCTACTCCCAGATTCGTTAGCATCGTGGCCAGTTCAGCGCGTGTCGCGCTGCCTTCCGGACGAATGAGCCCATCCGGATAGCCGTTGATGTAGTGGATGTGGAATACGTTAGGCTTCTCTCCCGCCGATGCCAATCGAATAATCGTAAACGTGCTGAATTTGTCGATCGTAAACCGCAACCCGTACGTGTCTGCGGAGAGCGAATCGACTTCGCCGCGAACGACTTCTTTCTCCCCGTCGTCGTGTTCGATGAAGATGGCAAGCTCATTCAGGAAATCTTGCCGTTCCTGCAGATTTTCCGGCAGCTTCACGCCCCTCAGCGGAAGCGTCAAGGTCACCTTGCGGCTGGACAAATTCGTTTCGATCGTCATCGGACGGGTGACCACTTCAATCTTATTATCACCTGCGTACTTACGAACGATCTCTTCTGTCCGCGCTCTCTCTTCCACTTCCACACGTTCGTTCGGATCTTTGACCGGAACGAGACGGAAGTAGATTTTCTCTTTTAACCCTTCGAGAGATGCATGCGGTACATGGATAACGCCATTATCCGTATAAATCTCCAAATCGATGTTGTTTTTTTGCAATATGGCCAATGCATCTGCCGGGATATCGACGTTCGTTTCACTCACTTTATCCGTCGGATCGGGAATGACGATACGCGCGATCGTTTCTCCGCTCTTGACCGCCTTGTCCGCGGCTTCCTGCGCTTTCGCCGGCGTCAATGTCACCTGGTCCGTAATCCGGCCGTCGGGATGCGTCGTCCGCACGATTTCAACCTTCGTAATGTCGATCTTCTTGTCTCCGCCGATGACGACGTCGACCGTGATGATTTCCTTCGTTGCAGTCGGTGTGGACGGTCCGGTTGCACCGTTTCCGCTGCCCGTTCCTCCGGTTTCACCGCTGTTGTCGCTTACCGTAACGAGACTGTTTCTGGCCGTGATCAACTTGGCCCGAGCCTCATCCACTTCCGCCTGCGTTGCGTTCGGGTCGTCTAGGACGAATCTTGCCGACGCAAGCTTTCTTTGCAAGGCTTCCCAGCTGTCTGCGGTGTAATGGCCCACTATCAGATGGGCGTCATCGATGCTCGTGATGGCTTGACGCAACAGCGTTTTGTCGCTAATGTCGCTAAGCTTCTTTAGGCCAATAACCGCGTCATTCACCGCTTTGGTTGCAGCCTCTACTTCCGCCTGAGTTACCTCCACGTTCGGGTCCTTCGCCTTGACCAACAACACATGAAGGGCATCGGCCAGTTCGTTTTGCAGCGCCTGCCAGCTTGCCGAAGTATACGGTCCCGGCGCCGATGTCGCGTTGTTCACCTGCAGTAGGGCCAGTGCGTCATCCTTCGCTTTTATAAGCGGACGCAAGTCTACCAGACCGACCTCCGCGAGATTCAGTTTGGACAATGTGTTGCCGTACTGAGCCGGAGTTGAGCTCGGATCCGCATATACCGCCTTCGCTACGCTGTATGTTGACGTGAGCAAAGACCAGCTGTGCGCCGAATAATAAGGTTCGTATACACTGCCGATAACAGGAGCCGGATAATGGGCCAGTCGATCGATTTCGACCTTCAACACATTTTGAGTGCCACCCATAGCCTCCAGTGCATCCAGCGCTTGTGCCAAAGCAGCCAACGCGTTATCAATCTCGTACTGGGTCGCGCTCCGGTTAGCCAGTACCGCGATAGCTTGGTCACGGGCTGTTTTCAGCACGGCCCAAGTTGCTGGCGTATACTTGCTCTCGTCCAGTTTCCCTGCCAAATCTACCTTCGCCTGCAGCACATTTTTATGCGTCTTGGCAAACGTGAAGTAGCTGCCGCTTGCGAGCAAGCTGCTGTCGATCGTCACTGTGCCATCGGCGTTCAAGTTATAGAAATCGATCTTCCGCGGGGTTGCGAAATTGCCGTCCGCGTTAAGCAGAAGGTAGATCTGCTCTTTGTTTGCAGCGTCGACGCCATCCAATTTCAATGTTACCGGTCCGTCCTGCCAATTCGTCTTCTCGACTTTGTGCACGCGCTCCATCAAGTTCATATTATAACCGTAGTAGGTCGATTCCGTTACGGTTTGGGAGAACGCCGCGCTCGCTCCATTGTCACTGAGCGTCAGGAACGAGAGATTGTTGCCGATTGTGTTCCCATTCTCTGCATTTGACGCTCGAACGGCATTGCCGAGAGCGATTGTCACCAATGCGCCTTGCTCTTGCGACTTGGACTGCTTCTGCATCAAATCACTCATGTCGTCGCGTCCGATGCCGGTAATGCGCTTGCCGTAGCCAGCGTTCGCAGCGGCGGTCCACATCTTGGTGATGCCGTTGCTGGACATATAGTCGGTCAGACCGTTATTCTCCGGTTTGCCCGTATTCAGGGTCAACCCGTATTTCAGCCCCAAATAGCTCTCTACCTTTTGCTGCTCGGCTGCTGATTTGCTTGTTGGGAAGAGCACGATTTCGGCAATATCGCCCTTATAATGATCCCAGTTGTCCAAGCTTCCTCCACCAAACGTGCCGCCGATGACCGGTGTAAAGGCAATTTGGTTGAAGGCACCGTTCAATTGCATCGGTTTATTGGCCCCGTTCAAACGGCCCGTTGGCGCGGCGGAGTTGCTGCTGTTCAATCCGGCCAAGGAGTAACGGGTCGGGTCGTTAAAGGCAAAACCGTGATAAGTGCTGGTCTTTCCGTTGCCCGCCCACAGCTTACCCGCCCATTGCGAGAAGATGGCCGCTCCGTAATTGCCTGTGGGCGCAGAGGAACCTACCGCAGTCCCCGCTTGTTGCTTCATGACGATATATCCGCTTTGATACGCAATTGGATTGTTGCCACGCAGGTATTCGTTCGGCGCAGCGGTGTTGCTCGCTGTATTCGCGAACGTTACCGCCGAGTTGAAGTTGGCGTTCCCCGGCTTGTAGTCCGGCGTGCCGTTCACCGTGAACGTATTATTGCCCGTTTCGTCCGTCCAACCGGCCAATAAGCCTGAGCCGTTGTCGCTTGCACCCGACGGCTTCAGCCATAACGACGCACCGCTTACGCCGCCCGGAGCTTTCGAGTTATCGATTGTCTGCGCGAATGCGAAGTAGCTGCCGTCAGCCATATCGGAGCTGTTCAACGTGATCTTCCCGTTCACGAGCTGAGCGGCTTTCAGCGTCCCGGTAAAGCCGGAATCGGCACCGATTACGATGTAGGTCGGTTTGTCGGCCTGCACGCCGTCGAGCTGCAACGTGACGTTGCCACCGAGCCAGTTCGTTTTGTCTACCTTGAACGTGCGAGCCATCCGACTCATATTCGTACCGACGGGTACGCTATAAGCTGTATCGCCGTCATTATCGCTGAACGTGAGGAACGAACGATCGTTCGTAATGGTATTGTCCGGATAGGCTTCGTTGGAAGCTTTGATATCATTGCCAGCGGCAATCGTCACCAACGCCCCGTTTTCTTGGGACTTGGATTGCTTCTGTTCCAAACCGCTCGCGGCATCTTTGCCGATACCGGTAATGCGCTTGCCGAAACCGGCATTTTTCACAGCCGACCACATTTTGGTTTCGTTCGAATCGTAGTCACTCGCGATATAATCGGTCAAGCCGTTGTTCAACGTCAACCCATACTTGAGCGCCAAATAACTGTTTACTTTCTTCTTCTCCGTGGGGTTGAGCCCGCGATCGTACACGACAATTTCGGAAATATCGCCCTTGTATATGCTAAAATGGCCGGCACCGATGTAATAAGTGTTAGCCGTAGGCGGATCGAAATTGACGCTGGTAGTCGTTGCGTCGAGCAACTGTTGTCCATCGACCGAAAGCGCCCAATCCTGATTTGCCGCGAACACGTCCAGCAAGCGAGGTTTCGTCAGATCGAGGCCAGGGGCTTCGACAGATCGCAGCACGTCGGATCCGAAGCGCGTTGCGATGTTCCCTTTGCCGTCCTTGTTGCCGTAAGTTGAAGTCTGCAGAGCAGGATTGCCTCCGAAATCCCATGGAAATCCTTTTCCTCCGTCGGTTATTTTGCTGGTCTGCACCGAGAACACTTCCCGAAGCTGATCCGTATTTCCGAACGAAGTACCCCTATAATAACTGTTACCTGGAGCTTGGATGCCGGCATTGGAGTTGATCGCCGCAGCAACGTACGGCATCTCTCCCCCATTGGACCAACTTCTGTTCGAGTCAGCCAAATCTTGCAGAGAGACGACTTTTCCGTCGCTATTGACAAGGGCGCTCTTCCCTACATTAACCCACGAGGTCAGACCGTTGCTTACGCCACCGGGAGCTGCATTGGCAGCAGCAAACGTAAAGTAGTAGCCGCTTGGCAAGTTAACGTTGTCGGCTACAAATGAGTCTCCGCTTGCTCGAAGCCCGATAGCTGCGGCGTTTGCAAAGCTTGCATCGCTGTCGACGAGCAGCTTGATGTTGCTCGCCTGCGTGCCGGCTGCAAAAGCGCTCTTCGCGATACTAAGCTGGACCGGTCCGACACCGTGAGTGTTCTGCACCTTCCAGACGCGTTCGGACGGTTTCCAGTAGGTGTTAGCGATCTTGACCGGGGAACGGAACGTAGTTAACGTTTGGCCATTATCGCCCCATATCATCGATTGCTTGTCAGCAAGCGTTCCTGTGACATCCTCGTTCTTATCCTTCAGCGGTCCGATCCCGATCGTCAACTTCGAAGCATCGTTGGTGGAACGGCTTTGCTTTTGATACAGGCCTTGCCCATCGTCGCGGGCAATACCTGCAATATTGTTGTTGTAATCTGCGTCAGCATTCCAGATTGCACCCCCATTGGAGTCCAAATAAGTGACGTTATCCAACGAAACGCCGTACTTGATGGCCAAGTAAGATTGAATCTTCTGCCTTTCCGTAGCAGTCAACGAAGCGGAATATACAATGATTTCCCCAACTTGTCCGTTATAAAAATTGGTGGAAATCCCTCCTTGTTGTCCTGATCCAAGGGTTGTTTTTTTATTGATGCCTTTCATAGGCTCCGTTCTGCTTCCTGCGGAAACCGTTTCTTTCCCATCCCGGTATATTGATTGGCCAGGAGTAGATCCGATACCGAAATTCATATTCCAAATGTAATATTTGCCGGATTGGGCCGAACCTCCCGATGTAGACACCCTGTTTGCATATATAGAACCCGCATCCCAATATATGTTTCCATCGCTCCAAGGCATGTGGACTTGCAGCCTCGGATCACTACCGGTATTATCAGTATTTTCATAAAATAACGACGTATTTTTTACACTGTCGACACCCGATACAACGAATACGTTGAAATCATTATAGGTACCGCTACCCAGCAAGCCGGCAGCATTCGACAAGTAATCATTTACTCCGTCAAATGTTACGCCCGGATTGAAGTTGAGCCGCTTGCTGTCGCTGTTATAGGCAGGACGATTGGCGTTGGTGCCTTGGGTGAAGTCCCGGCTGTTGCTCATGTCATGCCACGTCGATACTGCGCCGCCGGTCGCCTCCACACCGCGATCCGCCTGGAGCCACAGATGAAGACCTTGGTTTACGCCGCCCGGTGCAGTCATAGCACCCCTAGCTTGCTCCTCCGTGATCGGCCCGTCCCAAATTTTGACTGCATACGCTTTGCCGCCTGATGTGTTCCAAGCGGAAAGAATATCGTCAAAGAAGAAACCGATTCGTGAAGTAGTCCCCGAGAGCTTGAGAGTGGTTGCGCCCGTTGTATCTACAAAAGAGAATTCCTTCGTTAACACACCGTCTCTCCCTATATATGCAGTGAACGTATTGCTCGCAGCCTCTCTGGTAACCACTAAATCGATCATGTCGTTGACATTGAACCCGGATGTACCAGTAGGAGATTGTTGAAGATCCGAATAGAACAATAACTTGTTTCCGTCAAAATAAAATCCATCGTCTTTCACTTTATCCTTAAAGTCTAATATTTTGGTGTACGCTCCTGCGAACGAGTCATACGAAAAGCGAACGCCTATCGTATAATTCGTACTAATATCCCGATTCACATCAACCGTGAATCCGCCGGCATCGTTAGCGCCCCTTGTCCAATACCAGTATGGCCTCCCGTTAGCATCGGTATTAAACCCTTTGGTAGCATTGCCATACGATTTCCCCCCGACTGTCCCACTCACTTCCGCCCACGTTGATCCGTTGAGCGAATCCTGAGTGTTGCCGTTGAAATTGTAGCTCGCGATCACATTTGCCGGAGCTGGCGGAACCGGGTCCGCCGCCGCTTTCTGCGGCGCGCCGATGCCGGTGAAGCTCCCGAGCACCAATGCCGCCGTGAGCGCAGTCGCAATCTTCCGCTTCCACACATGAATTTTTCTAGCTAACAACACTTTCTCATCCTCCTGTTCGTTTCATACGCTTGATAAGTACGATTTGGATTTTATTACCGGCAGCTAGACCAACGACGGCGTCGTATGCAGCATCATGCCGCCTCCTTCAGCTATTTGTTCAGTTGCATCGCCTCTCCCCGCTACGTGCAGCAGTTTCTATCGCTATTCTTGTCATTTCCGTCGATGCCTTGATCTGTTCGTGCCACATACAATAGCGAGAGATCGTAAAGTGTAGTTTTCCACGAACTAAATTATAGACAAAGCTTCTAACCAAACTCTAACCACAGTATTTTCATATAAAATAGGAAACCCGTCTTGCCGATATTAAATAGCATGAGAAATAGCGATACAAGGGTCGACGGACGGAGGCAACGCCTAAATGAGGATCATGCTGGTAGACGACGAGCGGCTGGCGCTAGTCAGGCTGGAAAAAATGCTTGAGGAGTTTCACGATTGCGAAGTGATCGGTTCCTTCTCGAAGGTTGAGTTAGCGCTCCAGCATATCGGCGAGTTCCAGCCCGATGCCGTCTTTCTGGATATTCAAATGCCGGGAATGGACGGTTTGAAGGCGACAGAACGAATCCGCACTATCGCACCGGATACGAAAATCGTCTATGTGACGGCCTATGATGAATACGCGGTTGAGGCATTCGAACTGGAAGCGTTCGACTACTTGATGAAGCCGTTAAGGCGCCAACGGTTGAGCCGAACCATACAGCGTCTGCGGGAGCGCGTTGCGCTTTCATCGGAATCTCCCAAAGAAGAAGAAGTACTGTATCATTGCTTGGGAACCATGCAGATCCGGAATCCCGACGGGCAGTTGGAAGTTCTGAAATGGCGGACAACGAAGGCGAAAGAGCTGTTCGCCTACTTGCTGTATCATCGCGGGAAAGTGATTAGCAAGAATGTCTTGCTGGAGTTGCTTTGGCCGGAATTGGACGAACGCAAAGGGCTCGGCAACCTGCAGACGAGTATTAATCGGATTCGCACCGTATGGAACGATACAGTCGGAGAAGGCTTTATCTCAATCCGATATGCTCAGTACGGATATATCCTTGAAACGAACCGGCTGCGAATCGATGCGGAAGAATGGGAGCAAGAGCTTCGCAGATTTAACCCTGCTTCAATCGAACATGCCCCTGAACATCAGCGATTGTTCGATATGTATCGCGGCAATTTTTACGAAGAAGATCATTATGCGTGGGCGGAGGGCGAACGTCAACGACTCAAGGCGCTATGGCTGCATCATGCCCAGCAGCTGGGGCAATTTTATTGTTCTCATGACATGAATATAGAGGCACTTGGTGTTTACCATCAAATAGTAAAGCAGGATCCTCTGCATGAAGATAGTTATCTCGAGCTTATGAAAATATATGCTCGAATTAATGATGCAGATTCTGTCGACAAACAGTATCAACTTATGATTCGAATATTGAAACAAGAAGCTGAGGTCGATCCCAGTCCTGACCTATTGGAATGGTACGCACGATGGAAACAATCAGACAAAAGTTCGATCCACCTATAGAAGGCAGCCTTCTCCAAGAGAGCTGCTTTTTTGCTGCACCTCATTTGATTGGGCGACTCCTATCGATTATGCTCTCCTCTCATTTCGACACGACAAAACTGACGATCGTACCTTGATTCGGAACACTCCGGATTTGCAAACCTTTGCCGTATAGTTGTTTCAATCGCCGATCCGTATTGTACAAACCGACTCCCGTCCTTGTGCCCACGCGCATGTCCAGTATGTGCTCCACCGTTTCCTCATTCATCCCTACACCGTCATCTGTTATCGAAATTTCCGCTTCATGCTCGTTTTCGGTAATTCGGATATAAATTTCTCCGCCTTCATCACGGCTTAATAGGCCGTGTCGTATGGCGTTTTCGACAAGAGGCTGGATGGAGAGCGGGGGGACTTGCAAATGAAAACTAGCGTCAACATCCCAGCGAATCGTTAATCTGTCTTCAAAACGTTCTTTTTCGATATACAGGTAGGAGCGGACAAGACGAAGCTCATGTTCAATCGGAACGAGTCGTTCCATATTCCGAAAGTCGAAGCTTGCCCGCAAGTAATGGCCGAATGCTTCAAGCAGCGCGGTCATTTTCTCATTGTCGATTTCACTGAGCGCGGCTAACGAATTGAGCGTGTTGTGCAGAAAATGCGGTTGAATTTGCGCCTGAAGCCATGCCGCTTCCATGCGAAGCCTTTCGCGCACCGATTGCCTCAATTCGGTCAACGCCCGTACCCGGGACTTCAATTCCATCGCATCTACCGGTTTCGTCACATAATCGTTGGCGCCTGACAGAAAACCCGTATCGATATCTTCCGGTCTGCTGCGAGCGGTCAGGAGCAGAACAGGCAATTCAGAGACAGAGAAGCGCTCGCGAACGATGCGGGTCAATTCGTATCCGGACATGTGCGGCATCATGATGTCGGTAATGATCAAATCCCATTCTCTCGTATCCAGAACGGCAATTGCGTCCTGGCCGCTTGAAGCCGTGACGACGTGATAGTTTTCCGAAGCAAGGAGGTTGCGCAAAATATTTAAATTGACCGCATCGTCGTCAATGACCAGAATGTAGGGTCGATCCGTACCGGACGCCGACTCCGGCTCGGAAATGTCGCTACGAGTTTCAGAGGAAGCGGAAACCGCCGCTTCGGCATAAACGGCCGATACCGGGGCGATCATTTCGGTCTCGTATTGTCGGAAGGATGATTCAGATAGCGGCAAGGTAAAGCTAAATTCTGAGCCTTGGCCCGGAATGGAGTTGACCTCCAGCGTGCCTCCGTGCAGCTCCACCAGTTGCTTGCATATGCTTAACCCGAGCCCGATCCCGCCTCCGATCGCCGTTATGCCGGAGTCTCCCTGCTCGTAGGGTGCAAACATCCTTTGCTGTGTCTCCAGGTCGATCCCGATGCCGGTGTCGGCGACGACAATGTTCGCCATACCGTCCTTGACTTCGGCCTTTATGGTGATATGTCCTTGATCCGTATATTTCACCGCATTGTGCAGCAGATTGAACAAAATTTGCGTCAGCCGGTTTTCATCGGCCATGACATCGGGGAAGTTGGCCGGGATGTCGTTGACGATGTGAATCGGCTTGCCTTCCGTCATGAAACGAAGCATCTCGGTTACACCGGATGCGACTGCCTGAACGCAGACACTCTTCATGTGCAAGCGGATGCCATTCTCCTGGAGCCGCGTCATGTCCAGCAAATCGCCCAGCATATACGACATTCGTTTGCCTACGGAAATAAGCAGCTTCATGTTTTCTCTGTTTTTGTCGTCGTGCTCGTGAATTCCGGTATCGAGAACGGTCTGGGCGATGTTAAGGATGCCGTGCAACGGATTCCGCAATTCATGGGAGGTGTTGGCCAGGAAATCGTCCTTCAGCTTGTCCGTTTTCTGCAGCTTCTCGGCGAGCTTCGCCGTCTTGGCGGAAATGCGGAAATAGCGTTTGAACCAGAAAGTCGCAAAAGCAAGGAACGCGACGATCAGGTCGATCGGATAATAGCCCATATCGAGCAGACCTTTGAGATAACCTCCAATGACATTAGACAATACGCTGGTAAGACCGAGCACCAAATAAATGGCGTCCTTATCGCTCATTATGGCCGTATGCAGCGAGAATCTCAGAAAGAACAAACAAGCGAGCAAATCTATGAAATAGCATACGGACAATGCGCTTAGCGCGTAGCTGGCAGGCAAAAGCACGACCGGCAACGCCGCAATCACGCAAAGCAAGGGGAACCAACGGAACACGGTGTGCTCCGCATGCTCCGGCAAGAGACTCTTGGCAAACTGCAGCAGAAAGGCGCCTATTCCAATAAAAGAGAGAAGAACAAGCTTAATGGACCACTCGTAATTGATGGCCGGCAGCCAAACCATCAATAGTTTATCATCGACGAGCATTGTCATGACAACGGCACTGACAACGAGCATAAAGAAGTAGATCATCACTTTATGCCGGTGGCCGATCACGTACAGAATGAGCGCGTACAAGGCATGAATCATCAGAACGACACATACGACCAGCTGCATGTTGACGGAAAACCATACTTCCTTGTCCACTGCAAGTTTACTGCCGAACTTGATCGACTCTACCAAACCGCCCTTTAACCTGTTGTCATAATTCGCAACTTGCACGACAATATCGATTTCGCCCGTATCGGCTTGGAAAGTAGCGGAGTAGGGTATGCTTCGGGCTGTATACTGCTCTCTGGTCTTCGCCGGCTGCCCTGCTCTTGCCAAAAGACGATCGTTCACGTACAGTTCGGATGATGTACGCACGTTCGAAACACGGATGCCATAGGTTTGCTCATGATCCGGGTTGACCTTGATGCGCAAACGATAGGAGCCGTAGCCGTATTGCGAGCTGTTGTGCGCGGATTCAGCCGAGTTCCAATTTCCAGGAACGTGAATGAACGTCCTCCCTTCTCCGGATGAGATTGGGTTCGACTCGCTTTTCATCACAAACTCGCCGGGATAAAACTCCCAGTCTCCGTCTAAAGCAACCGTGTGATCTTTGGTGAAGTCGAATCCGCGCAAATCCAATTCGCCCCGAACCGCATGAGGGTGATCCGGCGACGTTTGCAGAGAAGCCCAGATGATACGAATCAGGAATAGGGCGATAAAGAATGCCCCGGTAATAAGGACTGCTTTTCTTTTTGTTATCATAGTCCCATCTACTTCGACAAAAAACAGGGGAATTCCTTTGATTTTGGCTATGTTTAATTATGTTGTTGATAATTGATGTTTGCGAACATTAGTTCTATAATTAGGGTAAATTCGTGATGCGGAGATGATTTACCCATGGATATAAAGGAGTTGAAGAAGCTCGCTGACGCTTTGGACGATAGCGGCAAGCAAGAACTTATTTACTTTTTGCAATCCCGTACTAAGGGAATGACGACACCAATCCGTGTAATTGATGAAATTCAGGAACAGAAACATAAAGAAGGTCTCATTTGCCCGCATTGCAACAGCCATTCGGTTGTGAGATTTGGAAAATACGTGATTAAAACACGTACTGGAAATGTCAAGCGGCAACGTTACCGTTGTAAATCATGTCAACAAACGTTTAACGATCTTACTAACACTCCTCTTCAACGCACCAGAAAACCCCATCTTTGGGTTCGATTCATCGAATGTATGATTGAGGGGTTTTCGCTGAGGAAATGTGCGGAATTGTTGAATGATGAGGTAACTCATGTAACTTTATTTTACTGGCGTCATAAGATTCTTTCCGCATTGAAACAAGTTCCGACCGAACCGTTCCAAGGAATCGTCGAAATGGATGAAACTTATTTCTTGTATTCTGAAAAGGGCAAAAGGATCATCTCCGACCGTAAGCCCCGAAAACGTGGTGGCAAGTCTAAATATCGTGGCATCAGTAACGATCAAATATGTGTATTGGTCGCTCGCGATCGTCAGAAGATGACTTTCTCTGGCGTTCTTGGGCGTGGCCGTATTCGAACAACGAAATTGGATGAAGCTATTGGCGGTCATTTATCTGATTCAAACGTGCTTTGCACTGATTCGTGGAGGGCATTCAGCTCCTATGCGAATACGAAAGGCTTGGCTCATTACCGTTTCAAGTCGGACGGAAAACAGCGTGTGAAAGGCGTGTACCACATTCAGAATGTGAATAGCTACCACAGTCGTTTAAAAAGATGGATGGATCGTTTTAATGGTGTTGCAACCAAGTATTTGCAACATTATCTGGCTTGGTTTCGTTATTTAGACAGCAAGGAGTATGAGAACACAACGTCGAATAAGAAAAATATGTTGGTCACTTCTTGCCTGTTTACTGTAAAAGAGACAAACACTAAACTTCGACGAATATCATCTTCCTCCTGAACTAACGGTAGGGTAAATACTAAATCCATTATTAATTGAGGTGATTAATGTTGAAAAAAATAGTAGGACTGCTATTATCCATTTTATCAATAAGCATCCTGTTGATTGCATGTACTGAAAAAGATCTAAAGACATTATCTTTAGAACACGAGAATATAAGGTTTGTATCAATACATAACAAACAAGGATTTAACAAGATATTGGAGAATTCAAATCAAATTTCAATCATTGTGAATGCAATTGAAAATTCAGAAAAAAGTGATGAAATTCTGAATCCACTTACTCCAAATCGAACCCCTGATGAAGACTATTCCTTAGAGGTGATTTACTTTGACCCAACAGTTAAACATGATGTAATGAAATCTTATTTTGCCTGGGTTAATAAAGAGAAACAAGAAGTTAAAATTGCACCAGTTCAGAAAGGAATGACTTATTTGTATAAGTTAAGTCCTGAAACGGTTCAAGACATAGAAAAGTTGAGTTTGTTCAATGATTAATTAACCGTCTTGTTAGTGGGCGGTTTTCTTTTTGTTGAGAATCAATAATAGAATTTAACATAGCCTTGATTTTAAATACTCAATCGTGAATGTCGATTGCGTCATACGAAAATCGTAATCCTACCGTGTAGTTCTTGCTTTTTTTTGATATAAAATAAAACTCATTAACGAGATAGGGATTATATGATATAATTTTGTTAGATTCTTAAAAGCTATTTTTAAAGGAGAAATCATCATGCCAATTACGACATTTAAAGCTACAGCCCATTTACAAGAAGGTGTAGTTGTCAAAGTACGTTCTAGAAATTTTGAATTTACAATTGATGAACCAAAAAGTTTGGGTGGAACCGATACGGGTATGAACCCTGTAGAAGCGGTGCTTGGTGCTTTGGGGGCCTGCCAATCGATCGTGGCGCGAGTATATGCCAAGAAGTTTAATGTTCGTCTCGATGATTTTTGGGTAGAAGTTGAAGGTGATCTGGACCTGGATGGCTTCTTCAAAAAATCAGACGTCCGTCCTGGTTATTCTGATATTCGCTATAACTTTCATATCAAGACCGATGCCCCAAGAGAACGAGTTGAAGAATTTGTGCAATTTTTGGAGCAGACGTGCCCAGTTGGAGATACACTTGCGAACCAGGTCAATCTCAAATTAAACAATATTATTATTGAAAACTAACTTCAAACGAATACAGATAGCCCGCACCTGAAAAGGTGCTTTTTCTTTTGGGGCAGAATTCAACGTACAACGCTATGGATCGCAAATGAAACTCAACCACAACCTGATATTCCCATGATATAATAGGGCCAATCATTCGGACCGTGCAAGAGGAGCAAGTTAGATGCGTAGAAGCGTGGCAATGGTAGTTATCGCATTAACGTTAGTTGTAGTCGCATCAGCCGTATACTGGTTCTCGATCCAGCGGGTATTGCCTCATAATGGAGCCGTCTCGATTAAGGGAGTAGCCGATCTTACGGGTGTGGACGCAACCCAATCTAAGCTGCTGAAGCTTGATGGGGAGTGGGAGTTTTATCAGAACCAGCTGCTGCGGCCAGAAGATTTCCACGCATCAGCGGCGTCAGATGTGAAGCCACAATTGACYGGATACATCGGCGTACCGGACACTTGGGACAAGTTCTCGGTGGATGGTGAAACCATGCCGCAGCGAGGATATGGAACCTACCGATTACTTGTCAAGCTACCGACGGAGTCTGAATTGCCAAATGGCATCCGTGTCGGCAATATTCGGACCGCGCATCGCTTATTCGTGAATGGAGTTGAACTGGCATCCAGCGGCGAACCTGGTCTAACGGAAGGGCAATCTGTTGCTCGCAATGTGCCTTATGTTCGTTATTTCATGGCAAAGGATGCCGCAGCGGAAATTATTGTCCAGGTGTCCAACTTTCATTATAGTGGTGGTGGCATAGTAGGGCCGATTGTTGTCGGCGAGCAGATGAAGGTTGCCGCCTACCATCAATTTTACATCGTACATGACATTGTTTCTTCTACCGCGTTTGTGTTGCTCGGCTTTTATTTTCTGGCCYTGTTCCGATTAAGGAGAACGGAGCGGTCTTGGTTATACTTCGGCTTGTTCGCTTTATCATTATGCGTCTACACGCTTACTAAGGGAGATAGGCTGCTGGCGGTATTCATACCTGCTCTACCCAATGAGTGGTTTGTCAAAATCCAGTATTTGAGTGGCACTGCGTTGAATTTGTTCCTGCTTATGTATACGCGAGCGATGTTTCCGAACATCGTAAGGGTTCGTTGGATCAAGTTCTTGCAGGTCGTGTTCGTCTTGACAGCGGCAGCCATCCTCGTCGTTCCAGCCAAATATTATTCCTATATGAAGATGGCCTTCGTGCTGTCAGGGGCTGTGATCGGCTATGTTGTGCTTGTTATGCTGATCGGGACGATCCGACGTATGGATGGGGCCTTCTATATGATGATCAGTTCGTTGCTTGTCTTGCTTAGCACGGTCCTCTCCTTCCTGGAATTTATGGGAATTGCGAATACGAATGACCTGATTCCACTGCTGTTGATCGCTTTCTTGCTAACCCAAGCGTTATGGCTCAGTAAGCAGTTTACCCGGGCGTTCTCTACGATCGAGAACTTATCCACCCGACTGTTGTCCGTCGACAAGATGAAAGACGAGTTTCTGGCCAATACGTCGCATGAACTGAAGACACCGCTTCATGGGATGGTCAATATCGCACAGTCGTTGATCGAAGGAGCTTCGGGACCGTTATCCCGCAAGCAGGAGGAGGACATCTCCATCATTGTGTCCAGCGGCAAACGAATGGTCAATCTGGTCAACGATATACTGGACTTCTCCAAGCTGAAGCAGGACGAGGGAATTATATTAAGGCCGAAGGCTATAGCACTAAGTCCGCTAGTGCAAGCGATATTCGATATGTTCGCACATCTCACAGGAAGCAAGCCCGTGCGGTTCATCAATGGCTTACAAGGAGGCCGATTCGCAGTCTATGCCGATGAAGATAGGCTGACGCAAATCATGTACAACCTGCTCGGCAACGCCTTCAAATTCACAGAGAAGGGTGAAGTTCGTGTCACCGCGAAGCTGGATGGAAGTTGGTTGTCGATTGCGGTCGCGGATACCGGAATTGGTATTACGAAGGAACGGCAGGAAGCCATATTCGATTCATTCGTGCAAGCGGACCAAGACATTGCCGTTCATTATGGCGGGACTGGGCTGGGACTCAGTATAACCAAGCGGTTGGTTGAGCTTCATGGGGGAAGCCTGCGAGTAGATTCTGAGGTCGGTCGAGGCTCTGTATTCACATTTACGATACCCGCAGCCATGAGTGGAGCTGTAGATTATCCCGATCAGCCAGAAGTCGAGCCGAAACCGGCGAGCACATACATAGGTTTACCTGCGGCAGTACGTAGTATCGGGCCGGTTGAGCGTAAAAAAAATGATCGCTCCGAGGCACCCGTGATTCTTGTAGTTGACGACGATGCGGTGAATCGAAGAGTACTGTTGAATCTGTTATCGGTAGAGAAATATCAAGTCATTATGGCAATTAACGGGGAAGAAGCTTTGCAACGACTGGAGCATACGCCTCGCATTGATCTCGTCATTCTCGATGTGATGATGCCTGGCATGTCGGGGTATGAAGTATGTCGAACGATTCGGCGCAAGTATTCTCTCTCGGAACTGCCCGTACTTATGCTGACGGCTCGTCATATGCCGGAAGACATTATGTCCGGTTTTCATGCAGGAGCTAGCGACTATATTGGCAAGCCGGTGGAGGCAGGGGTCATGAAGGCACGGGTTCACACCCTCCTCGCGATGAAGAAATCGGTGGCCGACTTGGTCGGAGCGGAGATGGCTTTCCTGCAAGCCCAGATCAAACCGCACTTTCTGTTCAATACATTGAATACGATCTTGTCGGTAAGCCGGAAGGATCTGGCGAAGTCCCAGCATTTGCTGACCGAATTAAGTCAATATTTGCGTGGAAGCTTCGACTTCGACAACCGGGAACGGCTAGTTTCGATTCAAAAAGAGCTGGAGCTCGCCCGATCGTATGCGGCCATCGAACAGGCCAGGTTCGGCGATCGCTTGAAGGTCATTTGGAACATTGATGATGATGTTAGCTGCCGTCTGCCGCCATTACTCATCCAACCCCTTGTGGAAAATGCGGTGCGGCATGGCGTGATGAGCCGCCCGCAAGGGGGCGTTGTCAGCATTACCGTGAAGTCTCACGATACTTATGTTTCGATTGAGGTCGAAGATAACGRAAAAGGATTCTCCATGGGCGTTGACGAATTGTTGACGAAGCGAGGCGGAGGACGGAAGGGAGTAGGTATTCTTAATATTGAGCGTCGTCTTCGGGCTGTGTATGGTTCGGGTCTGGACATCCGTAGTGTAGCAGGAGAAGGAGCAGTAGTAACGATAAGGATTCCGGGAGGGCATGGACATGTTGAGAGCCATTATAGTGGATGATGAGATTCCTGCGTTGGAATGGCTGGACAATATTCTGGTCGAGATTGGTAGCGTGCACTTGGCAGGAGCTTATACGGACCCGATAGAGGCGTTGGACCAATTGAAGACGGAATCGATCGATATCGTCTTTCTGGATATCGAAATGCCGGGAATGAATGGACTTGAGCTTGCCGAACGGATGTTAACGATCAGTCCTGCGACGGATGTCGTGTTCGTAACGGCCTACCATCAATATGCTCTGGAAGCTTTCGAATACTATGCGCTGGATTACGTGCTCAAACCCGCATCAGCTGAACGAATCCGAGCGACTCTTGCCAAAGTATCAGCGCGACGGGGCAATTCAATGAATCGTGTAAAGGCGAATGGGAAGGGTGAAGGCTTTCAGAGCTTTGGCCGCTTCGAATGGATGCACTTTTCGGAACCCGATGGACTAGTGAAGTGGAGAACGGCCAAGGTGCGGGAACTAGCCGCCTATCTCGTCCATAACCGCAATCAGTGGGTCAATAAAGACAAAGTGCAAGATGATTTGTGGGGGGATGAGCACCTTGAACAATCTCGTACTTACTTGTACACATGTGTATACAATTTGCGAAAAAAACTATTGGAGCTAGGGTTTGAAGAGCTCTTGAAGTCGGATCAAAATCGCTACAGGCTGGAAATCGAACCATTCTGGAGTGATGTGAACGAATTCATGGTCGCTACGGAAGAGGTGACCGCAGTCGACGCTTCGAATGTAGAACAACTAGAGCATGTGGCCTCTCTGTATCGGGGGGATTACATGGAGGAAGATAGCTTTCTCTGGGCGGTGGATGACCAGGATCAGTACAGGGAGAGATACATCGCGCTCTTGAGGCAACTATCGGACTATTATGTGACGGATCGTAACTATTCCCCAGCAATCGACTGTTTGCGCCGCATCCTCGAGAAAAATCCGTTTCTGGACGATGTCAATGAGCAGATGATCCGGCTGTATGCCAGGATCGGTGATCGATTGTCCATGATCCGTCATTTCGAGAAGTTCACGAGCGAATTGAAAAGAGACTTGGGCATCGAGCCCCTGGAGAGAACCGTTCGATTATACGAGCATTTGCGGAGCGGCCGCTCAGAAGATAGTTTTTCTTCTTGAGCGGTTTTGTTTTGATGGGTGATCCGGCGCACAACAAAAAGGGCCCTCCGTCATAATGGCGGAAGAGGCCCTTAAACCTTCAGTTCAATCGGGTAATCCATCAGACATAAACCCTCGGCACTCGTTTTCCGATTAAGCAAACGACTTCATAATTGATGGTGTCCATCCAGTCCGCAACCTCGTCGATGGCGATTAGCTTGCCATCCGACTGGCCGAATAACGTAGCTTCATCTCCAACCTCCACATCAGGGAGCGAAGTCACGTCTAGCATCGTCTGATCCATACAGACCCGGCCCGCGACTGGCAGGCGTTGGCCGCGTAGAAGCGCGCTGCCTTTGTTCGAGAGCTTCCGCGACAAACCGTCGGCATAGCCGATCGGAATCGTTGCGATGACGCTGTCCCGTTCCGGCACGAATGTGCAGCCATAGCTCACGGGTTGATTGGAGGAAACGCGCCGTATCGCAGACAGCCGAGTTTTCAGGCTCATGGCTTGTCGGATGGGGAAATTCTCTCGTTGCAGCCATTTACCTGGGTATAGACCATACAAAGCTATTCCGACTCGAACCATATCCAGATGCATGTCGGGAAAACGCATGGCAGCCGCACTGTTGCAGCAATGCTTGATCGGAATATCGATATTTCTCTGCTTGAATGCTTCGACGAATGCCATTAAAGCTTGAAACTGTTTCCGTGTATAAACATCGTCTTCGCCGTCGGCGTCAGCCAAATGCGTGAACAATCCCTCAATTGACGTGTAACGGGAGGCAAGCGCCAGTTCGGCAAGCGCTAGCGCTTCCTGAGGCGTCTGAACACCGATTCGGGACATGCCCGTATCGACTTTGATGTGAATTCGCGCCGGACGGTTCAGCCGTTCCGAACACAAGATGATTTCTTCCAACACTTCGCGGGAAAATACCGTCATCGTAATATCGCGGGCAACCGCCGCTTCAACGGAGCGCGGCGGCGTGTAACCGAGAATAAGAATCGGCGCTTGTATGCCCGCTTCCCGCAACCGAAGGGCTTCATCTAGAAAAGCAACACCTAAATATTCCGCGCCCGCCCCGATTGCGGCTTTGGCTGTCTCGACAGCCCCGTGCCCGTAGCCATCGGCTTTCACGACAGCCATGAGTCGGCAGCCCGGTCGGATATGAGCTTTCAAGAGTGAAGCATTGTGAGCGATCGCGTCCAGTGAAATTTCCGCCCAAGTATCCCTATAGCTTGGCACATGCATATGAGTAACCGGTTATTCCGCGGAAAGCGCGTTGTCGAGCGCTTGCAAGGCCGGAACAAAGGCGTATCCCAAATCCTTGGCTACCGCTTCATAAGTGACGAAACCTGCTGCAGTATTGACTCCCAGCATCAGGGAATGATTATCCCGAATCGCTTTCAATACGCCTTTGTTGGCCAGTTGCAATGCGTATGGCGTGGTAGCGTTAGTAAGCGCGATGGTGGATGTTCTTGGGACAGCGCCGGGCATATTAGCGACGGCGTAGTGAACGACTCCGTGCTTGACGTAGGTCGGATTGTCATGGGTTGTAATACGGTCGACGGTTTCCAAAATGCCTCCCTGGTCAACGGCCACATCAATGACGACGGCTCCCGACTTCATCGCTTTGATCATCTCTTCGGTGACCAGCTTCGGCGCTTTAGCGCCCGGAATGAGCACGGCGCCGATGACGAGATCCGATTCGGCTACCGCTTCGGCGATATTTAGCGGGTTCGACATCAGCGTACTGATCTGCGAACCGAAAATATCGTCCAACTGACGAAGCCGGTCCGCGCTCAAATCGATCATCGTTACTTCCGCGCCAAGCCCGATGGCGATCTTGGCTGCATTGGTGCCTACGACTCCGCCGCCGATAATCGTCACTTTACCGCGTTTCACGCCCGGAACGCCGCCGAGCAGGATGCCGATACCGCCATGAATTTTTTCCAGAAACTGTGCCCCGATTTGGGTAGACATCCGCCCCGCAACTTCGCTCATCGGCGTGAGCAGCGGCAACGTACGGTTCACCTCGACGGTTTCGTAAGCGATGCCGGTCACTCCCGATTCGGTAAGGGCGCGGGCAAGCGCGGGCTCTGCCGCCAAGTGCAAATAAGTGAACAAGATGAGATCTTTACGGAAAAAGCCATATTCCGACGGCAACGGCTCCTTCACCTTCATGACCATATCGGACTTCGCCCACACCTCGCCGGCTTCCTCCAGCAGAATCGCGCCCGCGGACGCATAATCTTCGTTCGCGAATCCGCTACCGATGCCAGCATCCTGTTCAATATACACGGTGTGGCCGGCTTTGACGAAAGAGACGACGCCTGCAGGCGTTATCGCCACCCTGTTTTCATTATTTTTAATTTCCTTCGGTACGCCTATAATCATCTGATTTTCCCCCTTTACTGGACTTCTCAGCCAAGTATAAGGGTGAAAACGCTTTTTTACTTTGTGTGGGAACAACAAATTGATTGGGAACGGTTGTGGAGATTCACAAAAGCGTCGCTCCGTTCAGCTTGCGTATTTTGAAATCAAGGAAAACGGTCACCTTCTGGTCCATGTTGTCCAGGTCGATGCCGCCGATTTCTCCGATCCGTTTCAACCGGTAACTCAGCGTATTGATATGAACGTGCAGCGCCTCCGCTGCGGCTTTCACGTTGCTGTCGGAGGACAAAAACACTTCCAACGTATGCAGCAGGTCGCTGTTGTGCTCCGAATCATACTCCCGCAACTTCTTCAGACACTGATTCTCGATGGGGTGAGTGCGGCTTTCGGCGAGCAAAGCCGGAAGAAAGCGGTAATAGCCGAGCGTCGGATAATCGTAAACGTTCCGGGTTTCATGAGGAAATTGCTGCTTGATTCGCAGCACCGTTAGCGCTTCCCGATAACTTTGCTCCACCAGGGTGTAATCGTCGTAAACGGAGCCGCTTCCCCCGCCGGAGGGCGAGAAGCCGAACCGCTGCTGCATTTGTTCGAACAAGTATTCGAAATGGCCGAAATCGGATTCCTTGCCGTTCTGGCGCTGCTTCAGCCCGGACAGCAAAATGAGCTGATTATGTTTTATCGTATGAAATAAGATGGAAACCCGCTGCGTCGTCGTAAGCATATATTCGATCTGCTGCTGCTTGTCTTGAATTTCCGCTTCGAATTCCAAGACGATGATTCGATACAGTGGCGGCAATTCGATCTCGAGCGTAGCAGCTTTCTCCCTAATCTCGGCGCTTGTTGTCAAGTGTCCGGTCAGCAACTGCCAGAAGAAATCCTCGTGTCCTTTATCTTCTTTACGTTTCTTGACTTGAAGCTGCAGCAGCTTCGTCGTGGCTGCATGCGCCGCTTTCTTCAGCTTGTCGGTGGCTTCTTTGCCCAGCCTTTTGTCCGTTTCCAGCACCCAAATATAGCCGAGAATCTTATGCTGCTTGCGAAT
The DNA here is from genome assembly GCF_056401635.1 of Paenibacillus sp. P4_E11. Taxonomy (NCBI): domain Bacteria; kingdom Bacillati; phylum Bacillota; class Bacilli; order Caryophanales; family Paenibacillaceae; genus Paenibacillus; species Paenibacillus sp. P4_E11. Next base: position 50,219 of record NZ_JBFUIX010000041.1, read on the forward strand.
GGCCATGACTAGCCGATCGCCTAAACCGACTGACTCGATTGCGGAAATGGTGACCGGTTCATCGCTTTCCATAATTCGCTGCATGATTCCTTCCTGCCATAAAGCTCGAATGACCTTCTCGGGAACGCGGCGGCCGATGATGGTCGCCACCCGAGCGGTATCGGATTGCGATTCGTGAGAGCTATAGGCGATGAGACGATGATTATCGTCTTCGATCGTAACGGGATTATGCAGGACTTCGCTGATCGTATCGGCCAGCGCCTCCAAGCTTTCGAAGCTTCTGTTAAAAAGATCGTGATTCTCATTCAAGATGGACAACACCTTTTGAAGGCCTCTCCCGAGCCTTTTATTGTTGATTATAACAAAGAAAACGGATTTATTTCTGAAAATAGAACAAAAACCGGGAAAGATGATTGTGATAAGATGGCTCCATAAGTTTCGCGGTTCTTTAAGTTTGGCTCCAGACCGCAAATTTATACGTCATCCGGTTGCCCCATTGGTTAGAGGAATAATTTCACAGGTATTTGATAGCGCTTCCAAATAAATAATATTTTCATTAAGGGGAGACATTATGAAAAATCAAAATGAAACAGAGCTGCATCGGGGGCTTGAACAAAGGCACATTACTTTAATGTCGTTGGGGGCCGCGATTGGCGTCGGGCTGTTCCTTGGTTCCGCTTCGGCCATCAAACTCGCGGGTCCGGCCATTTTGTTAGCTTATGCGCTTGGCGGTTTAGCGATATTTTTTATCATGAGGGCGCTAGGCGAAATGGCAATCCAAAATCCGGTAGCAGGCTCGTTTAGCCGCTATGCAAGACAGTATATTGGACCGATCTTCGGGTATTTAACGGGCTGGAATTATTGGTTTCTCTGGATTGTGACGTGCATGGCGGAAATTACGGCGGTCGGCATCTATATGGAATTCTGGTTTCCCGACGTTCCCCGCTGGATTTGGGCTTTGGCCGCTCTGATCATCATGACGTTGGTCAATCTAATTGCCGTTAAAGCTTACGGAGAGCTGGAATTCTGGTTTGCGCTCGTCAAGATCGTCACAATCGTTCTGATGATTGGTTTCGGACTTGCGATGATTCTATTCGGGTTCGGCAACGGGGGCGTGGCAGTCGGCATCAGCAATTTGTGGAGCCATGGCGGCTTCTTTGCAAACGGTTTCACCGGGGTTTTAATGTCATTGCAGATGGTCATGTTCGCTTATCTTGGCATTGAGATGATTGGCGTCACCGCAGGCGAAGTGAAAAATCCGAAGAAGTCACTTTCCAGAGCAATCGATTCCGTCTTTTGGCGCATTCTCATTTTCTATGTCGGGGCGCTGTTCGTGATCATGTCGATTTATCCATGGAACGAAATCGGAGCAACGGGAAGCCCCTTTGTTATGACATTTGAGAAAATGGGCATTCCATTCGCTGCCGGCATTATCAATTTCGTCGTCATTACGGCCGCGCTCTCTTCCTGCAACAGCGGGATATTCAGTACGGCGCGCATGCTTTTTAATCTGGGCCAGCAGGGAGAAGCGCCCGCCAGCTTTGGCCGGATTACGAAAAGAGGCGTGCCGGGTATGGCCACGTTAGCATCGGGTGCCGTATTGCTGGTCGGAGTCGCGCTCAATTATTTGGTGCCGGAGAAAGTCTTTACATGGCTGACCAGCATCGCGACGTTCGGCGCCATCTGGACTTGGGCGATCATACTCGTTTCCCAACTGAGATACCGCAAAAGCCTGAACAACGATGAGATTAGTAAACTGTCCTACAAAATGCCGTGGGCTCCTTACAGCTCATACCTCACGCTTGCGTTCCTGATTGGCGTAATCGGGCTGATGGCCTACTTCCCGGAAACGCGCGTTTCATTAGTTATCGGTCCGATCTGGTACGCCATTCTCGTCGCGTTCTATTATGGGAAAGGATTACACAAGCAACGATAATTATAGCACTGCCCAGCCGTAAAAGGGGCTCCCTTTCCTGAGGGAGCCCTGTTCGTTTTGCCACAAAGATATAACCGGCATATATAACCGGGGATAGACTTCGGTTAAGATTTCCATTGTTACAATTCATTTTGTAACAACCATTCTGCATTTAATAAGGAGGAATCCACCATGGGAAAACGGACAAATAACTTCAAATAATCGTGCTAGTCAAGTTGCTGCGCTTTCTGTATGGCTTGAATGCGTCCTTTCACCTCTAGTTTTCCATAGATCCGATTCAGGTGAAGCTTGACGGTACCGACGGTCAGCACCAGCTGTTCTGCGATTTCTTTGTTAGATAAGCCTAGGCACGTCAGCTTTAAAACTTCACGTTCTCTTGGCGTGAGCATGTACGATGATCCCGATTGTTTATGATCGCTTACGTCCCGCTCCTGTCTTGCACCGCCTAGCGATTGCAGCTTCTTCACGTAGCCCATTGAGACGGCTGTTTGTATTTCCGGCATATAGTTGTTTTTACGCAAAGACGCATATTTGTCCAAAAGGCTGCTAGAAACATGTTCTATGTCCAACAGGGTACGAAGGTATCCCTCTCGTTCGCCTAAAGTAAGCGCATTGTGCAAGTTCATCATGGAGGCATAGGTGTCATCGATCCCGTCATAGATGACCGCCAGGAACAAATAGCTAGTCAGCTTCGTCATCGTCGAATCCTTATTTTGCGCCGCTATCAGCATTCGCTCGGTCCAGTCCAGGGCTTCCGTAAATTTCTTCTTGGCTAACAATATGAGAATCAAGGTCGAAGTTTCAAACTCTTGATTGATTACAGTCTCTATATCCTTGCTGAAATTGCTGCTTTGCAGCCATTCTTCAGCCCGCTCGATGGAGCCGTTCTCTATATAACATCGAATCAGATAAGCATGCAATAAGTCATACCCATGCGACAGATGCGCATTCTCTTGTTGTAGCTTGCTCATTGCCGAGTTAAGGATGTCGACAGCTTGCAGAGGACGGCTCATTGCCCGTTCTATACGAGCTTTTACGATGACTGCCGGGACATATGCGCCGAAGCTCCCGTGCATTTCGGAAGCTGCAATGGCGGAGTCGGCGTATTGCAACGCTTGCTCCAGATGATTGTTCTCATAATGGATCTCACTCATGGCCGTATACGGATAAGCGACGAAGTGCCACTTTGCCAGTCGATGCTTCCGAATAAAGGCATCGTATAAGTTGTGGATATCCGCAGCCTTTTTCATTTTTCCGTAAAAACCGTAGTGTCCGCTAATCAGAGGTACCWTACCGCCGCTGATATCGATAATATCAAAGAGCAATAACCGCGCCACTTCATCACCTGGCAATGCATCCCGCGAATACAACTGATGGATTCTATTGAAAGCCGTGTCAAAATCCCCATACAGCCAGGCTTGGAATGTGGCAATGTTATTGGTTTCTTCCTGCAATTGCGCTGCCGTCACGGAATGAGGATCGGCTTGGTAAGCTTCCGCCGCCAATCGCTCCATCCTCTCGATGTACTCGCCTGCTTTGACTTTGCTCCCAGTCAATAGTTCCGTATAGGCTCGGATAATAAGCATGGCCGGGTATTCTATAATCGATTCCGGCAGCCTGCCAAACCAATTTCGCAGCGTCTCCAATTGTCGCCGTTTGAACAATACGACCCCATGTCGTTGAATGAGTTCGGCTGCTTTCGCATCATCCGAGGCAAGCAAGGTATGCTCAATCGCTTCCTCCATATAACCATGCTGTTCGAACCACGCGCTTGCCTTTTGATGCAGCGAAAGCATCTCTTGACCTGCTAGTTGTTTGTATCGGCTGCGCAAGAAGTCGGCAAAAAGGTGGTGATAACGGTACCAACGGTTCACGCCGTCAAGCGGAATGAGAAATAAATTCGCTTTCTCGATGAATTGTAACAGCTGCAGTTCCTTGGGCGTTCCGGTCACTGCCGCACACAAATCGTCGTTCATGCGTTCCAGAATCGAGGTTTGAAACAGGAACGTCCGTATCGCTTCGGGAAGTTGAAGAATGACGTCCTCCATTAAGTAGTCGACGATATAGCGATGGTCTCCGGAAAATTGGGCCAGTGTTTGATTCAAATTGCCTGAATTGGACAATGCGGCCAGTTGAATGCCGGCAATCCAGCCTTCCGTTCGAGAGGCAAGCTGATGGATTTGTTCCCTCGTCAAGGAGATCTTCATCTGCTGTAGCAAGAAAGAAGAAATTTCATCTTCGTTAAACTGTAAATCGGCAATCCCGATTTCAATTAATTGACCTTTGGCGCGAAAGGCACCTAAGGGCAATGGCGGAGTTTTTCTGCTGATGATACAAAGATGAACTTGCTCCGGCAATCGTTCCAGAAAGAACGATACAGATCGATGAATATCTTCCGACTCCAACAAATGATAATCATCCCATACAAGGACGACTTTATTCGAAATCGTATGAAGAGCGTTAATAAGCAGAATGATGGAATGCTCGATCGGAACCGTCATGGAAGATTGGAGAAAGGATAACGCTTTGTGACCTGCTCCAGGCTGGACGTCTTCGATTGAGGCTATGGCATAACTCCAAAAGCGCTGGAGATCGTTGTCCCCCTGATCCAGCGAGAGCCATGCTGCTTGAAGAGGCACGGGCGAGTGACGCAGCCATTCGCTTATCATGATCGATTTGCCGAACCCCGGAGGGGCGACAACAATAGATAACTTGCACGGCAATGCCCGGAGCATCTTCTCTATCAATCGATCTCTGTAGACAACATAAAGCGGACTTTGCGGAATCCTCATTTTGGTAGCCAACATGGGGTGAAAAATAGACGACTGATTCGGCAAATGCATGGAGCCCCTTTCCCAAAATGCTAGAAATCGTTGCTATCTTCATTCGCTGTTAGGATGGTAACTCCTCTTATTTCAACTTTGAAAGGATGATTGCCTATGAATTACTTATCGAGTTCGACGATTATCGATTACGACAATGAAGCCATCGAAGATCTGTTTCATGAGCTGAATACGGACAGTACGGATTCCACCTTTTTGACAAATGTTTTTCGGTTCGCCCGAGACGAGATCAAGTTCGAGTTCTGCGATTTCAGAGATAAAATCAGCGATACCGTTATGAATAAGAAAGGTCACTGTTACCATAAAACGAATCTGATTACGGGTCTATGCAGAAAAAAGGGCATAAAAGCAGGCATTAAGCTTTGTCATATTAAACTGGACGTGTTGCAGCCGTATCTCTCAAAGGAGGTGCTGCCCATCTTTATGAATCAACCGGTAGGCCACTTTTTCCCTGTCATTCTCATCGATGGCAAGTGGGTTTCGCTTGATCCCATCTTTGATATAGACCTACTGTGCTATTCGAATAGACTTCATTGGGATATTGCTCAAGATTGGAATGGAAATAATATCTGCAAACTTCCAACAGACATGATCCTAAATGAACAAAACGGAATTTTAGAAAATGCGTTCAGCGATCATGAATTACCGCCGCCTAATAACTTCATGGGTAAAATGAATGAAAAATTGCGGCTGATCAGGAGCGAGTTGAACAACAATGGAGAGGAACAAGAGTATGGGAAGCATGAGGATGATTTACGGAGTTAAGCTGCTAATTGGTGAAAAGCTGAGGTGACAACGGAAGGCACTTGATTTGAAGGTAAGGCTCCCAAAAGGGAGCCTTTAAAAATTCGGAAAAACTCACAGCAGGCTTGGAAAAGGCTTTGCTGCTGGGTTGGGCAAGGACCACAAGAGGCGGAGATGCCTTCGCAAACGGGCTTCTGATGAGTCTCAACTCTACATACCTCCTGAAAAAAGAAAATGACCCCTCAAAAAAGGGGTCTTTGTACTATAGGGAATTACGTTAACGAACCAAAGCCCACATGGACAAAAGGATATCTCTAAAAAGACATGGATACATAATAGTGTATAAAAAAAATCAACATAAGTCTATTACTTTTTTTGAATAAATTGTATTGTTATTTATGCGGCCGCGGCGCAATACGAAAAGGGATGAAG